>CAMVDF010000158.1 GCA_947166195.1 uncultured Lachnospiraceae bacterium | reverse complement strand
TTGTCCGGTGAGGAAACTTCAGCCGGGGCCTTGTCCGGTGAGGAAACTTCAGCCGTGGTCTTGACGGGAGCGTCAGCCTGAGGCTGTGCGTTCAGATCAGGGTGGAGGGCGCCTATCACGGTGTATTTGCTAAAGCCCCCTGCAAAGCCTTTGAACACATCCTTTCTGAAGGAGACGAACTTCTGGTTTTCCTGTGCAAGCTTCAGACGGTCTGCCCCAAAGCCGCTCGTTGCCCTGAACCATCCTGTATGGGTCTTCTGGTATTCCTTTGATGTGCTGTCTATATCCTCGAGAGCCTTTTCCACATAGGAGATGCTGTCCGTTGAAGGATCGAGCTTACTGGCTTTTTTCAGGGCATCATACATGGCCTGATACTCGGGACCGTTTTTGTGTCCCTTCTTTTGCATACCTTCAAGTGCCTTCAGTTTTTCGCCGGCTTCCTGTGCGATGAGCCTTACATTGTTTTCAAGGGAGGTAACCTTATGATCCTGACGTTTAGCTGCGTCAGGAATGCTGTTTATGCGGTTCTGCTCGGCCTTGAGCAGCTTGTCACTCTCCTTTATGCCCTTGAAGAATATCTCCGTGCCCTTGTTGAAATCCATGGGATCGGTCCCTATGGTCTTCAGCTCATTCTGGATCTCCGGCATGGGGGTGTGGGGCGGCAGACCGAAGGTCTGGAGGATGGTATCGGCAAACATCCTGCAGGTTCTGCCGTTTCCGTCGCCGAAAACATGCTCGCTGAGTGTCATGAAATAGGCATAGTTTGCAACCTGTATGGCCTGAGTCTTCCGGAGGGCTTCATTTTCGGTCTTTTTGATCCGGTTCATCAGGTCTGCGACCTTTGAAAGGGTCTTGTAAAGATCCCTGGGGGCATTGAATGTACCCACCCCGTTTACGCGCCCTGCGGTTATCCCTTCCCCGCGAAGTTTTCCGCCTTTGTCATCTCCCTGCCTGGCTGCTTTGTTGAGTCCGGAAAATATATCGTAGAGGTCACCGAAGGTGATATTATCCTTGTTCATAAGCTCCGTGGAAAAGATTCTTGAGGTTTCACCGACCACATGAAGCCCTCCGGTTGATTTTACGGCATCCTTAAGCTGCGCCTTAATCTGTTCCTGCTGCCCGGGTGACTGGTTCTTCGGGTCATTCAAGTCCTTCAGCCTGTCTTCCACCTTGTTTTCGAGCGTCCCGGAATTGCCGGAACGTGCATCATAGAGCACACTCACGCTTGTATTATTCGGATTGTAGCTTCCGATCTCCTCTATGCCGGGGAGGGGTTCATCTGCCAGCTTAAAGGCACTGTCGGTCTTTTCGTAGCCTTCATCCTTATCGGCATCAGTAAGCCGCCGGTTCAGGAAGTCGATGGTAACGATCCTGTTGCCGAAATCGACGGTAAAATCCAGAGCATATGAATTTTCCCGGTTTTCAAGGTCGGCATCTGAAATCGCGATAACGATATCTCTGCCAAGGTCATCAAAAAACCCCTGCATGAAATCCACTGCCGTCACGGAAGAACCGCTTTTTACGGCTTTGTCCACCCTTTCATCCAGGGTATCGAGGGCCTTTTGGAATTCTGCCAGGAATATACCCTGGCTTTTTTCGATATTGGTTCTGGCATATTTCGGATATTCGTCCCTGAACTGGATGATATGGCTTTCAAGAGAACCCTTAAGCATTTCCTTTAACGCCCTGATATCGGCATCATTTAGCCGTCCCTGACCCTTATCTTTTATTATAGGCATAATAAAAACCTCCCGTTTCTGAGAATTATATTAACATTCTTGCCGTTCTTATCAATATACAGATGAAAAGAAAAAAACGGCCTCGTGGGACAGGGGGTGGGACAGGGGACGTATCTGTGTCCCACATTTATGTCAACCTCAACCTGGGTTAATGTCGAATATCTTGCACAGAAGTTTAGTTTGCATAAAACTGGGACACAGATACGTCCCCCGTCCCACCCCCCTCATACGGGAAAGAAATGTACTTTTGCCTGAGTATTTCGTATATATAGAAAAAGGGTGTAAATGCCTGAATGGAGGTACGATGATGGATAATATGAAAAAAGAGACAGTCTACAGGAAAAACGGGATACCGCTTGATGACAGCGAGTTGGACCAGGTCAGCGGCGGAATAGAAGATGTGATCACTTCTACGGAGCGGATAGATCTGGGAAAACATGACTGCGGGGCGAATAAGTACCGGATCATCGAAAAGGGTTATCTCGGACCGTTTGAAATCGAGAAAACACACGTTGAGTGTGAAAGATGCGGATGGCTCAGTGTATGAAACGGAAAAGATGACAGGGGGATGACAGAGAACCGTCCCTCTGTTATCTTTCCATTGAAAAAATAATGAAATTAAGATAGTATATTGAGGTGCCGGTGACAAAGCCGGCTGTTACCTGTCAAACAGATAAAAAAGGGAGATCAGACATGAAAAAATTACTTTCGGTAGTACTTGCGGCTATGACAGCTCTTTCTCTTTGCGCATGCGGTGCGGCAAACGCAGGCGGCGCAGCAGCGGGAGATACGGGCGCAGCAGCAGGAGACAAGCTTGACATCAAGGTCGGCTTCATCTGCCTGCATGACGAGAATTCAACCTATGACCTAAACTTCATCAACGGAGCAAAGGAAGCATGCCAGAAGCTTGGCATCGAGCCCGTCATCAAGGTCAACATCCCCGAAGGCCAGGAATGCTACGATGCAGCCTGCGAGCTTGCGGATGCGGGATGCAGTTTCATCTTTGCCGATTCCTTCGGACATGAGGACTACATGATCGAGGCGGCAAAGGAATATCCCGACATCCAGTTCTCACACGCGACCGGAACAAAGGCACACACGGAAAAGCTTCCAAACTTCCACAATGCCTTCGCCTCCATCTATGAGGGCCGTTACCTTGCGGGAATAGTTGCAGGAATGAAGTTAAAGGAAATGATAGATGAAGGAAAGATCACACCCGACCAGGCAAAGATCGGATACGTCGGAGCCTTCACATATGCGGAAGTTATCTCAGGTTACACATCATTCTACCTCGGCGCAAAGAGCGTTGTTCCCGAGGCCACAATGGAAGTTACCTTCACAGGATCATGGTATGACGAGACAGCCGAAAAGGAAGGCGCCACAAAGCTCATCCAGGACGGCTGCGTGCTCATCTCACAGCATGCCGACTCAATGGGTGCTCCCACGGCCTGCGAAAATGCGGGAGTTCCGGATGTTTCCTACAACGGATCCACTGAGGCAGCCTGCCCCAACACCTTCCTGGTATCTTCAAGGATCGACTGGGCTCCTTACTTTGAGTATGCGATCAAGGCAACCGCAGCAAAGGAAGCCTATGACACTGACTGGACGGGAACCATTGAAACCGGCTCCGTTGCGCTGACCGAACTTGGCAAGAGTGTTGCCCCCGGCACAAAGGAGGCTGTTGAGGAAGCAAAGAAAAAGCTTGAGGACGGCTCACTTCATGTATTTGACACAAAGAACTTCACTGTTGAGGGCAAGGAACTGACCACCTACATGGCAGATGTGGACACGGATCCCGAGTACAAGGGCGACCACGAGGCCATCAAGGACGGATACTTCAACGAGTCGGGAGAGGGCATGCGTTCAGCACCTTACTTCGATCTCCAGATCGACGGCATCTCACTGCTTGACACTGCATTCTGATATAATAAAAACGGGTGGGCCGCCTGCCGGCTCACCCATGTGACCATCGGGCGGTCAATCAGAGAACCGTCCCCTGATCGGTACAACCACAATTTTCCGGGAGAAACCAAATTGGGAGAAAGTACAGCAGCAGTTTCCATGAGAGGCATCACAAAGACCTTTGGAAAGGGTCTTTATGCCAACAAAGACGTCAGCCTTGACATCAACAAGGGTGAGATACTTTCTTTGCTGGGCGAGAACGGCTCGGGAAAGACAACCCTGATGAACATGCTTTCAGGCATTTATTATCCTGATGCCGGGCAGATCTTCATTAACGGCACACCTGTAAACATCAATTCCCCGAAGGACGCATATGATCTTGGTATAGGCATGGTCCATCAGCATTTCAAGCTGGTGGACGTTTTAAGTGCGGCTGAAAATATCGTGCTGGGGCTTGACGGAAAGCTTGACATGAAGGCGGCAAAGGAAAAGATCCGGGAAATCTGCGACAGGTACGGCTTTGAGGTTGATCCCGACAAAAAGATCTACAATATGTCCGTTTCGGAAAAGCAGACCGTGGAGATAGTGAAGGTCCTCTATAGAGGGGCGGAGATCCTCATCCTCGATGAGCCCACGGCGGTGCTGACACCCCAGGAGACCAAAAAGCTCTTTGAGGTGATGCGGAACATGAAAAATGACGGCAAAGCCATGGTCATCATCACTCACAAGCTGGACGAGGTCATGGAGATCTCAGACAGGGTCGCAGTGCTTCGGCAGGGCGAATTCGTGGGCGATCTTATTACAAAGAACACCGATCCGCAGGAGATGACTGATATGATGGTGGGCCACAAGGTGGACCTCAACATTGAAAGGGCGGATCCCATGGACCCGAAGCTTCGGATCAGGATAAAAAATCTCTCCGTCACCGATGCGGAAGGCATACAGAAATTAAAGAATATCGATCTTGACATACGTTCCGGGGAGATCCTTGGTATCGCGGGAATTTCCGGCTGCGGACAGAAGGAACTGCTGGAATCCATAGCCGGTCTTCAAAAGGTGGATTCAGGCACCATCACTTATTATGATGATGACGGCAGTGAAAAAGAACTGGTGGGCATGGATCCGGTGAAGATCAAAAATCTGGGTGTGTCTTTAAGCTTTGTTCCGGAAGACAGGCTCGGAATGGGACTTGTGGGAAATATGGATCTGTCCGACAACATGATGCTGCGTACCTTCAGGGACGGAAACAGTTTTTTCACCGACAGGAAATCGCCTCACAAGAGAGCGGAAAAGATCGTGAAGCAGCTGCATGTGGATACTCCCGGCATCGAGACTCCCGTCAGAAAACTGTCCGGAGGCAACATTCAGAAGGTGCTGGTGGGCAGGGAGCTTTACCAGAGACCCAGCGTGCTCATGACGGCCTATGTGGTCAGGGGACTGGATATCAACTCCTCCTATACAATATACGATCTTATTATGATCCAGAAACTGTCGGGCACGGCTGTGATCTTTGTGGGAGAGGACCTTGATGTCCTTTTGCAGATCTCGGACCGTGTGATGGTTCTCTGCGACGGGCAGGTAAACGGTATTCTTGACGGCAGGACGGCCACAAAGAGCGAGGTCGGACTGCGGATGACTTCGCTTCAGGCAGTGTCGAAGGGAGGCGAGGACTGATGGATAATAAAACCGGAACGCGCCTTTTCCACCTTGCAAAACGCGAGGATATCTCACGCAACAAAAAGCTTGTCATCAGGCTTATTGCCATAGCATCAGCGCTGGTGCTGTGTGCTCTGCTCACGGCCCTTGCCACAGGCATCAATCCGCTGCAGGTGTATGCATCAATGGTCAGCGGCGCCTTCGGAAGTGCACGCAAAACCTGGATCACCCTTCAGGATCTGTCGATTCTGCTTCTCATATCAGTTGCCCTTACCCCGGCCTTTACCATGAA
>CAMVDF010000157.1 GCA_947166195.1 uncultured Lachnospiraceae bacterium | reverse complement strand
CAGAGGCGGTCAAATACCGGATACCGGTTCTGGGGATCTGCAGGGGACACCAGATCATAAATGTTTTTTTCGGAGGGAGCCTCATTCAGAATGTGGATCATTGTGAGACCCACGATTATCATGCGGACCGGACGGACAATGTCCACGGCAGCCGGATAGAGCCGGGAACTTTTCTGCATGAGATATTCGGAACGGACAGGATCAGCATCAACAGCGCACACCATCAGGCTGTGCATCGTCTCGGAGAAGGGCTTGCACCTGCACAGTACAGTGATGACGGCCTCGTTGAGGCGATCTGGCATGAAAGACTTCCGGTTTTCGGAGTGCAATGGCACCCGGAGAGGATGTGCCTGAAAAATGCCAGGAGCGATACGGCAGACGGACTTCCGGTTTTCAGTTTTTTTGTGGACCGTGTTGCAGGCAGCAGCTTTCAGGCAGGCTTCGGACAAAGCAAAAAAGACCTCATAGAGTACTATATTTAAGGAGGTGCCCATGCCGATCAGGATAAAAAATGATCTGCAGCTGAAGCAGATACTTGAAAGCGAAAACGTTTTTATTATGGATGAGACCCGGGCAGAGCATCAGGATATCCGTCCGGTGGACATAGCGGTATTAAACCTTGATCCCGACCGGGAGGATGCGGAGATATCCCTGCTGAGGGCGCTTTCTAATACCCTCCTGCAGGTGAATGTCACCTTTCTTCTGCCGGAAGGGGTTTTGGGGGAGGACCTTCCTGAAAACAGGTTAAATACGGTATACAAAA
Organism: uncultured Lachnospiraceae bacterium; assembly: GCA_947166195.1. Classification (GTDB taxonomy): domain Bacteria; phylum Bacillota; class Clostridia; order Lachnospirales; family Lachnospiraceae; genus NK4A144. The sequence continues at coordinate 4,830 of CAMVDF010000157.1, read as the reverse complement.
GGCTTTCCGATGTCAGCAGAAAATGCTTTGACGGCCTTGTCATCACGGGAAAAGCGGATGCGGATGCCGGGATAAATGATATCCTTGACTGGTCGTTTTCTCATGTTACATCCACCCTTTGTCTTGGAAGTGCCGCGGCCGATGCTCTAGAGCATTTTTACGGGATAGCTGTAAGGCCGCTTTCAAAGGGGCTTTCCGGAGTTTACGGCCATGTCCTTTCAAGGCGGGGACTGCCTCTTGTCAGAGGCTTTGATGATACTTTTCTTTCGCCGCACCTGCGGAATGTGGGAATTGATGAAGAGGCTTTGGAAAAAAGGGAGGATCTCATTGTTCTTGCAAAAACACTTCAGAAGGAGACCTACCTTTGCATGAACCGTGACGGCAGCAGGATATGCTGTCTGGGGCATCCGGAGTATGACAGGCTGACTCTTGACAGGAAATACCGGGGCAGTCTTCAAAGCGGGGAGAATGCTGCTTTGCCGGGGGATTATTATGCGGATGATGATGAGCACAGTGAACCGGTCCTCAAATGGCGGGGACATTCAAACACGCTTTTTTCAAACTGGCTCAATTATTATGTGTATCAGAACACACCCTTTGAACTGAACCGTATAGTTTTTTAGGGAGTGTTGCGGAGGGATTTAGGATGGACAGAAAACTAAGATCGATAGTGATGGCATCGGCTTTTGCGGCGCTTACATGTGTTGCAACGATGATAATAAAGGTCCCCACCATCGGGACAAACGGCTATGTGAACATAGGGGACAGCCTCGTGCTGCTTTCGGCCTGGCTTCTGGGCAATCCCTACGGGGCACTTGCGGCCTGCATCGGATCGGCGCTTGCAGATCTTCTTTCAGGATACGCATCCTATGTGCCGGGGACTGCGGTGATCAAGTTTTTCATGGCGTTTGCGGCATCCTTTATCTTTCGTATAATAAAAGAGCACCGGCTTCCGAAGATTCCCGGCTATGTCATAAGTGCCGTTGCTGCCGAGATCATAATGGTCGCGGGATATTTTGCATATGAGGCAGCGTTTCTGGGATACGGGATCGCCGCGTCCGCATCGGTCGTCAGCAATGTTACCCAGGCGGTTTCATGCATAGTACTGGGGCTTGTGCTGGTCATCATACTTTCTCCGGTTTATGTCAGATTCAGTCCGGAGGAAATGAAATAAAGGTTTTTATTATGGATTAAATGCCGCAAAAGCGGATCACGGATAAAGGAGGAAGGGACATGTCAAAGATCTACAAAGGAACGCTGGAACTTGTGGGAAATACGCCGCTTGTTGAAGTGACGAACATCGAAAGAGAGCTGGGGCTGAAAGCAACCGTGCTGGTAAAGCTTGAGTATTTCAATCCCGCAGGATCCGTCAAGGACAGGATAGCAAAGGCGATGATCGAGGATGCCGAGGAAAAGGGACTGCTGAAGGAGGGGTCGGTGATCATCGAGCCTACAAGCGGAAATACCGGCATAGGGCTGGCGTCCATCGCGGCCGCAAAGGGATACCGCATCATCCTGACGATGCCCGAGACCATGAGCGTTGAAAGGCGGAACATATTAAAGGCTTACGGTGCCGAGCTGGTGCTCACCGAGGGTTCAAAGGGAATGAAGGGTGCCATCGCAAAGGCCGAGGAGCTTGCAAAGGAAACGCCGGGGTCCTTCATTCCGGGACAGTTCATCAATCCGGCAAATCCCGCGATCCACAGGGAAACCACGGGACCCGAGATCTGGAAGGATACCGACGGAAAGGTGGATATATTCATAGCCGGAGTGGGAACCGGCGGAACAGTGACCGGAACAGGTGAATACTTAAAGGAGCAGGATCCGTCAGTGAAGGTCGTTGCTCTCGAGCCTGCGGATTCGCCGGTGCTTTCGGAGGGCAGGCCCGGAGCCCACAAGATTCAGGGCATTGGCGCGGGCTTTGTGCCGGAGGTTCTCAACACCAAAGTTTATGATGAGGTGTTCAAGGCAACAGGCGAGGATGCCTTTGCCACGGCAAAGCTCCTTGCAAAAAAAGAGGGCATATCGGTGGGGATCTCCTCCGGAGCAGCTTTGTTTGCAGCAATAGAGTATGCAAAAAAGCCGGAAAACGAAGGGAAGGTCATAGTGGCCCTCCTGCCCGATAGCGGCGACAGGTATTATTCAACAGCACTCTTCACAGACTGAATTTTTGATGAAAGGTGTGACAGGGGGACAGTCCCCCTGTCATATTTTTTGGGGCTTGTTGCGTGTGGTGGGACACAGATACGTCCCCTGTCCCACCTAAATTTTTGGTTTTTGCGGCGGATTGTGGTAAGATAGCCTCGTAATGCTTTAATTATTTAAGGGGTAAAGGAGTACGGGGATATGAAGAAAGTCGTGAAAACAGTCAGTGTTGCGGACAAGGAGTACATGTCAGATGCTCTGCGTTTCGTTGAGGAGGCGCTCAAAAAGTTCAAGGTTCCCAAAGGGCTTCTGGTCAGATCCGAGCTGCTTGCCGAGGAGGTCATCGTCGCCGTCAAAAATCACGGGACAGAGGATATAAAGATCGATATCCGTGTCACAAAAAGGCTCGGCGATGTGCATATAGATATAGAAGGAGCCGGAAGGGAGATCGATGTCCGCAGGCTTCAAAAGGTTAATGTCGGTGATATCGATGGCACCGAAAAGGAGATGGACGATCCGGCGCTTGAAAAGGCGATCCGCGCCATCGTGGTAAAGGCTCTGGGTGAAAAACTGAAGTACTCGTATGATGACGGCATCAACAGGATTTCCATCGCGGTGGGCAAGGCAGAGAGATCGTCTCTTATTATGACGCTGAACGCTCTGATCTTTGGAATCATCTTCGGACTTGCCGCCCGGTTCATTTTTCCCGACTGGCTGTCAGACGGACTTTGCAAATTTGCACTTGATCCGGTCAAGACCATGTTCATGAATGCCCTCAGGATCATTGTCGGTCCGGTGGTGTTTTTCTCCATAGTCACCTGTCTTTCACAGTTCAAGAACCTGTCGGAGCTTGGCAGGGTCGGCGCCAAGGTAATGGGTATGTATGTGATAACGACCGTAGTGGCTGCCGCGATCGCCCTCTTCTTTTCAAGACTTTTTGATCCGGGCGTATGGGGAGCGGGACTTTCGGCCGCTACCGCCGAAGCCGTAAATATCAGTACGGATACCGACACCTCGCTTCTGACTACCATAATAAATATTGTTCCGGACAATTTTGTGAAACCCTTTCTTGAGTCCGACACCCTGCAGCTTATCTTTCTGGCAGTGGTCTGCGGCATTGCCGTGGGTGCCATCGGCGAATATTCAAAGAAACTGGCAAGTCTGCTTGAAGCCCTGAACGAACTGTTTCTTGCCATAACCACCATGTTCTCAAGATTCATCCCGCTTGCAGCCTTCTGCTCGGTGGTACTAATGATAGTCCGGCTTGGCAGTGAAACGCTCATGTCGCTTCTTGGAATGTGCGGGGTCTTCTTTATCAGCGTCGCCTGCATGATTCTGGTTTACGGTCTTCTGGTCATGATCATCGGACACATGAGTCCCGTGATGTTTTACAAAAAAGCAAGGGAGGGAATGCTCACAAGCTTTGCGCTGTCATCGAGCAGCGCCGCCATGCCGACAAATCTCTGCATCTGCACTGACAAACTGGGTGTGGCACCGAAGCTTGCAAGCTTTTCGATACCTCTCGGTGCTACGGTCAACATGGACGGAACCAGCATCAACCTCATAGTTGTGGGGCTGTTTCTTGCAAAGATGTATGCGGTCCCCGTCACGGGTTCGACGCTGGCATCGCTCATCGTTACTGTCATCATGCTCTCACTGGGTGCTCCCGGAGTACCCGGAGCCGGTCTGGTATGCCTCGGTATCATACTCGAGCATCTGGGTGCGCCGATCGAGGCGATCGGACTTGTCATGGCCATCGATCCCTTCCTCGACATGTTCTCCACCATGAACAATGTCACCGGTGACATGGCGGTCACGACCATAGTTGCAAAGACTGAAGGAATGCTTGATACAGATATGTATAATAAGGACATTTAAGAGAAGGCAGCATGTATTTTTCAAAACGCACACATTTTCTTTCGACATCGATCATGGCCGCGGCTCTGATCAGGCTTTTCGGAGCCATGACCGAGGGTATAATAAGAGCGGCCCTCAACAGAAGCGCAAGGTTTGCCCCGGATATGCTGGATTCATTTCTGTGGAAGATCCAGACCGGTTTTTGCCTGTTCAAGGCAGCAGCCATAATCGCGGTATTCTACCTTGCCTGGAAAAAACTGACAAGATCAAGGAACCTGATCGATGAGGATGACAGATCCGATCTGGGGGCTCTCCAAAGAGAGGTTTTCGGGAAGGAACTGTCCTCTCTTTCCGTGGACAGCATCGAGCAGCTGCTCCTCATCTGGAGTGTGATCCTGGGCGGAGCCGAGTGCATCTATTTTATTTCATCCATGATCTACAGACAGTTTACCACACAGCTGATGCTCCTTGTGGTGGGCGGGCAGCAGTATGATGCTTTTGTTCCTCTCTACAATCTCACTCACGGTTTCAAGTATCTGGAGATGATGACGGCAATGCTCCTGGGGGTTACCATGACGGCGATCTTTTTGCGTGACAGATATCTCAACATCGCATCGGGTGTCACCATGATCGTCTTTCTCCTTGCCTTCAGCTTTTTTCAGATGCGTTTTATATCTCTGCCCGGCAGACAGGTGGGCATAGTCTGGACATCCGTCATCTATCACCTGACAGAGACTGTCGGGATGTTCTTATTATCCTTTTACCTTTCAAAACACTACCGCGGACTTTAAAAAATGTGACAGGGGGACAGCTTGGATTATCATCTGA
>CAMVDF010000156.1 GCA_947166195.1 uncultured Lachnospiraceae bacterium | reverse complement strand
AATTCCCTTTTTCTTCCCGAAACCCTCTTTGAACTGTAGAGATCAAACTGGTTGTACAAAAGCAGACATACGGGTACCAGAAAAGGAAGCGCCACCATATATGTCGCAAACGGAAGATGGTATATCCTCCTGTCTGCAAGGGGCGATTCAAACCTGATGAAATATGAAGCTATATATGCCGCTGCAGTCACCAGCGCATCCAGCACGACATGCAGCCTGTTAAAAAGCCTCTGGTTATCCTTGATCATACAAAATCCGCGATCCTTTTGAATATATTAAGCCACAGCTCGAACTGTATCCGGACATAATTTTTCAGGTTTTTTTTCGAATAGGGATACTTCCTGCCCTCCCTGCAAAGTATATATCCTCTCTTCAACCCGGAAAGGTAGGCCCGTGCATGCCCTATCACCGTAAAAAAAACTATCTTTATGAAAAATCCTGCCAGCAGAAACGGAAGGTTCAGTATTATCTGCAATACAGGCATGTTCTTCATTATGATGTACATATTGTTCCTTGCGGAAAGCCTGATCTTGAAATCATTGTACCTTGAGCCCGATACTGCGGAACCCGCATGATACACAACAGCCTCCGGACAATAGACATTTTTATAACCCATGATCCTGGCCCTGTAGCCGATATCCACATCTTCAAGATAGGCAAAATGAAACTCGTCAAACCATCCTATCTCATCCAGGATCTTCCTGCTGTATATGGATGCCCCGCCGCAGGAAGCAAATACCCTGCAGGGCTTTTTGTAGCGGTTTCTGCTCTTTCCCTTTCCTCTGGCAAAAGCCCAGCCCAGAGCGCAATACAGATCCCCGGCACCGTCTATCCTGTCGGGATCTTTCATGGAAAGCATCTTTGCGGAAGCAGAAAAAATATGCTCATCCGCACTCACGGTCTCATAGAGATTTCTGACAAATCCCTTTTCCGCCCTTGTATCATTGTTGAGCAGTATGACATAGGGTGCATCTGACAGCTTCAGACCTTCGTTCACTGCCCTTGAAAAACCGAAGTTATCCTCAAGCACCTTCAGCGTCACCCCGGGATATTCGTTCCTGACTGTTTCCGCACTCCCGTCGGTGGAGCAGTTGTCCACTACCAGGATCTCAAAATCACCGAAATCCTGCTCTTTCAGACTGTCAAGACAGCCCCTTATATACTCTTCTCCGTTGTAGTTTGGTATGATAATACTGACCCTGCTCATCTCTTTATCTCAAAGACCACCTTCGGATCTATGATAACCCTGTATCCCCTGCTTTGTATCTTTTCACATACCCTGTAGGAATCTCCCTCCATACAGTCCAGAAGCTCATTCCTGACCACACAGGCTTTTTTTGAAACTGCCTGTGTCTCCATCACAAGCTCAGCCAGATTCATATATCCGGGAAGCCTTCGGTCCATCCCTGCAAAAAGTGATACTATCCTGCCGTTCTCATCCTTTTCATATCCGCTGCAGACTATCCTTTTTCCTCTTCCCGTGATCCTGGCACCGACTATACCCACATCCTTCCTTGCCAGACAGGATGAAAGGATCTCTTCATATCCGGGGGTCAGAGGCTTCAGTCTGCCGTCAACAAAAAGCGTATAACCGTCCTTTGATACAGGGTCTTTGTATATGACCCTGAAAAACCCCCTGTGAGCGGTATCGCATACTTCGACATCAAGTCCCTTTTCCTTCAGGAAATTCTTCACCGCCCTCTTTCCGCTTTCATAGGCATATACCTTTGCCATGGGATTCCCGGCGGTGGAACTCTCATGTATCCTCCAATGATACAGGATCTTCTTTATATGGGCTATCCTGTCATCCTGAACCATGTCACAGCACCTCAGTATCAGGTCATGATCCTGGGCCCCGTCAAATCTTTTATTAAAGCCCCCTGCCCTTTTTACGATATCTGTCCTGACACCGAAAAGATGGCAGATATAATTGTTTGACAGCAGGAGCACCGGATCAAAATCCCTCTTCCTGTACGGACTTATATATCTGCCTGTCCCTGTATCGTATTTATCCTCATCCGTATATACAACATCCGCTCCCCTGTCAAAGCATTCAGCCATACGGTAGAGAGCATCCGGCTCCAAAAGATCGTCCTGATCAAGCAAAACGACCGCATCCCCCTCTGCAGCCGAAAGTGCGGTATTTGAATTGTCGGAGATCCCTCCTCCCGGGATCCCCCTGACATATCTGATCCTTTGATCCTCCTTGGCCATCCTTGTGGCAAGCAGCTCCTGCGCGGGCGATCCATCTGCAAGTATGAGTTCGAAATTGCCGTAGGTCTGGTCAGTCACAGACTTTACCATCTGGAGAAAATATTCGGGATGGGGCTCATACACCGGCACGAGTACGCTTATCTTCACACCTTTACGGTTTTCCCTTCTCTGCTTTTCAAGTTCCTCCCTTCCTGTCCGTTCCGAGGAAAGAGAAAGACCGTATCTGATATCCTCTGCGATCCTGCCCGCATATCCGGCCGCGGCAAAAAAAGCCGGACCTGCACCGTTCCTTTTCAGATAATCAAAACCTCTTCTTATCATCCGGTTATTTCTTCCGCACTGTAATTTTCAATGACTCTGTCCCTGTACTCTCCCCTGATCCTCTCATTATCGAGAACAAATCCCGCAAGCATACGAAGAACCTTGAAAGCCTGGCTTGTCATCTTTACATTTGAGACCTGATCGGTCTCCCTCCAGGATATGGGGAAAAACCTGACGGTCTGATTATAATACCTGATCGCCATCACCATGCAGTAGTTAAAGGTCAGATCATCGGGAAAACGCTCATAGTATCTGTCCTTCAGCATGGCGACACTGTACATGTTGAGTCCGGAGCCCAGGTCAAATACCCTCTGCCCGATGCCAAAGGCAAAGAGAAAATCATAGACTATGTTTCCAACCGTCCTGAAAAGCGAGTAGCCTTCAAGTCTTGACTGGAGCATGAACCTTGCCCCCAGCACACAGTCATAATTTCTGTAGTATCCCTTTTTCAGCACCGGCAGAAAATCGTGTATGTTACCCTGATCATCCCCGTGAAGCACGATGACATAGTCAAACCCGTTTTTTATTGCATAGTCAAAGGCTACCTTGTGGGATCCTCCCAGTCCGTAGTTTTCGTTATTGCGAAGTACCTTTATCGGCAGGCTCCAGTGGGATGCCCTGTGCTCAAGCACCGCCTTTTCCGTCCCGTCAGTGCTCCTGTTGTTTACGACTATGATCCCGGAAACAAAATGCAGTATACCTGCATCTATGGAGTCCAGTACCCTGACTATCTGTTTTTCGCAGTTATAAGCCGGTATGAACAGCAGGATCTTTTCCTTTTTTTCCATCTGTTACCTCCCTATTATCCTGTTCAGTTTGACAAATTCCACAAGCGACTTTACCCCGACCTTTATGATCTTTGCCGGATTGATGGAGTTGACACCGCCCTGCCTTGGCTTGAAGGAGATAGGAATAAATTTCATCTTTCGGCGGTGCTTTTTGTAGATCACCGAGATCAGTACATTTGAAAGGAAATAATCGTTCGGGACATAGGATATCTCTTTTTTCAGCATATCTGCCTTCATGAGCCTGAAGGGGGTATTGGCATCCTTTACATACACATGAAAGCAGAGCAGTATCACGGCTTTGAGCACATTTGTCACTATCACTCTTGAAAAGCCGTCTCCCCTTTGAGTTCTGTCTCCTATGATGATATCGTATTTTGAGCGGAGTTCCCAGAACTGCCCGAATTCTCCCGGATCCGTCTGTCCGTCCGAATCCGTCTGGAACACATAATCTGCACCTTCTGCAAGCGCCTGTTTGTAACCGGCAAGTATCGTGGGACCGTGTCCGGAATTGGACTTGTGCTTTATGATGAGCTGCGGCCTCTTTTCCGCCTCCTCCTGCAGCACTTTGAAAGTATCATCCCGGCTCCCGTCATCGATCACAAGAAGCCTTGACTCTTCACCCGTTTTGCATACTGCCGGATACCAGTCATCTATGACCTTTGATATGTTTTCCTGCTCATTATACGCAGGTATGACAATATACAGTTTATCCATCGTCTCCTCCTGCTCTCTGTTCCCTTACTGTCTTCATTGCCTTCAGGGTAACAAAAAGAGTAAATGCATAATAAATGATCCCCGTCATGACCACGGACATTGACGATTCATTAAATATCCTTGGTATGAAGAACACCGTGCATACGGTCAGAATACAAAAGATTCCCGGAAGCCTTTCCTCTTTGACCGCAAAATAACCAAACAGTATTATCAGCACAAAATAATCATAAAGCCTGTGGTAGGTCATGATGAGTCCCCAGAGGACCAGCACTGACATCAAAAGGCGATCCTGATCCGGAGGACAAAAAAGAGCCAGTACTGCCAGAAAGATCAGTATCAGCGCTGTCACGGCAGTCGAAAGGATACCTCCCCCCATCAGCGCTCCCACATCCATGCTTCCGGAGGATGAAAGTGCTGCCGCTACCTTCAGTGGTTTTATGATCATGTCAGAAAATGATTCATGAAGGATAAGAGCTGCCGCCGCAGTCCCCGCTATATGCAAAGGAATGCTCAAAAAGAGCTCCTTCCATTTCCTTTTATACACAAAATAAACGGCAAGAGGCACCGTCAGCGTGTATTTAAAATAGGAGATGCACAACGCCAGCGCTGCCGGCCCGGGTCTTTCCTTTTCCACCGAAAGATATACGGCAAGCAGAAAAAAGGCCGTCGAAAAAAGCGTATGCTGTCCCACTCCCATCTGATTCCGCCAGGGCAGTCCGGCGATCATCAAAAGCATGCTGACCGCAAAAAATCTCCTGTCCATATCCTTCAAAAACGTTACCCGAAGCAGCAGCATTATTGCCGCCGTAAAGATCAGGTTGGATATGAGCCAGATGATCCTGGCTGTATGAGCATCAAAAAAGGTATATGGCAGCAGCAGATACAAAAGCGAAGGAAACTGATTTGCCTCCATCTTTTGAGGTGCTCCGATGCCTTCATAATACGCGTAATACTCACTCAGCCCCGGGACTTTGGGACTTCTTTTTCCGGCAAGGCTTACATCATAGGGATCAATACCCGAGGACAGAGCCTTTGCAGCATCATACTGAAAATCCTGACTGTACCTTGCTCCGTTTCTCACCCCGGCAAAAAGTGAGGCTGCCGCAAGAAGTCCAAGCATGCAGAACAGTATGATGTAAAAGGCCCTGCTCAAAAAAAATCTCCTGATCCCTTCAACGATCCTGTCTTTCATGAAAGGGAAGCTACTACATTTTTCTTCAGTTCTTCAAGCTTCTTTTCGGAATCTTCCAGGGAATCTCCCTTTACTCCCATGTAGAACTTGATCTTCGGCTCGGTTCCCGAGGGTCTGACACAGCACCAGGAATTGTTTGAAAGATCAAAATACAGCACATCCGAAACGGGAAGTCCGGTAACCTCGGGTCCTTTCTTGTAATCACGGAATTCATTCACGGTAAGCTCTCCAAAGGCCTTCGGAGGATTCTTTCTGATCTTTTCCATGATACTCTTTATCTGGGCCGCACCGTCGACACCCTTTAATGTGATCGTATGTATGCCCTCTTTGTAGTAACCGTATTTTTCATAGATGTTCACCATCTGATCCCAGACAGTGATCCCTTTGCTCTTGCACCACGCCGCAACCTCGGCAAGACACATTACCGCAACCACCGCATCCTTGTCGCG
>CAMVDF010000155.1 GCA_947166195.1 uncultured Lachnospiraceae bacterium | reverse complement strand
AAGGACTGATGAGTTTTTTGCCCGTACCGGTACGGACCACTTCCCTCATATACTCCTTGAGTATCCCGGCTTCCTGCTCTTTCATTATCCGCCTGTACTGCCCGGGTTTCTGTGCTCTGATGACGGTTCCCTGATAGTTTTCCTGTCTGTCTGTAAGCGTCGCCTTCATCATAACCCCGTCATTTGCTATGGCCTGGGTAATGAGGGCCAGGTGCATGGGCGTGATGAGAGTCTTTCCCTGTCCTATTGCCGTCTGGAGCACTTCGCTTGCATCCGACGCACTGTTTAAGACAAACGAGGACTTTTTGTAGTCCGATTCCACAGGGAGTGCCCTGTTAAACAAAAGCTCATCAGCAGTGTTTTCAAATCCCGGTATATCAAGCGTTGTGCCGATGTTTGCAAAGGAACAGTTACAGGACTTTGCATAGGATCTCAAAAGATCCACCGTTCCATGCACACTTCCATGATAGCATTCTATGCGGTTTCCGTCATATTCAAAATGTCCGTTACAGCTGTAGGAATAACCGTCTTCCTCAAGATCGTGTTCCCTCAGATACTCAAGGAGGGTCACCGTCTTGAAGGTGGATCCCGGAGGGTAAAGCCCCGAAACACATCTGTTCACCAGGGCCGCTTCATCCTCATTTCCGGTGATCTGTGCCCAGTTTTCGGAAACGGTGTTCGGATCAAAATCAGGCTTTGACACTTCGGCAAGGATCCTTCCGGTCTTTGCCTCCATCACTATGACCGCGCCTCTGTAGTTTCCAAGAACATCAAAGGCGGTCTTTTGCAGGTTTACGTTCAGGGAAGTACAGATATTGTCCCCGGTATTTCTCACTCCTGCCATCTCTTTTCCAAGTCTTTCATCCACCGGAGCATTTGATGTCAAAAGTTCGATATTTGCTGTCTTTTCAAGTCCGAAATACCCGCAGGTCGAAAAACCCACCACATGGGCAAACAGTTCGGAGTAGGGGTAATTTCTGACCTCCACTCCGTCCTTCAGGGCTTCCCTTGCAAGAACTTCCCCTTTGTCGGAATAGATCGTCCCCCTGATAACCGTATTTTCCAGATTTTTCTGTCTGGTATTGTAGGAATTAACGATCTTTTCGGGAGCCTGAAACTGTACATAAAATGCAAAATGCAGTATCAGTACGGCAAACAGGATCAGAAATATATATACGGTGACCCTCAGTTCGCGGTTCTTTATCTTTTTCAACTTCATAACCCTTTCTTTATTATATACAACCCCTGGATTATTGCAAACATAAAGAGGGTTGACATGACACTCGTTCCTCCGAAGCTGACCAGGGGAAGAGTGACTCCGGTGAGCGGTATGAGCTTTGTGACCCCGCCTACGGTCAGAAACACCTGAAAGCCGTAGTTTACAGCAAGTCCAAGAGATATGACCCTGAAGTATCCGTCTCCGATGGACATAGATATGTTCATGAACATCAGGAAGTTACTTAAACATATAAGTATGAGGCAGATGGCAAAAAGGCAGCCCATTTCCTCAGCGATGGCGGAAAAAATGAAGTCAGCCACCACAACGGGTATCCTGTCCGGAGAGCCCATCAAAAGCCCCATTCCGGCCCAGGAGCCGGTGCCTATGGCAAAAAGTGACTGGGAAAGCTGGTAACCCTTTCCCTCTATATCAAGAAAAGGATCCCTCCATGCCGCCACTCTCACCCTTACATGTGAAAAAAGCCTGTAGCCGATAAAGGCCGAACCGATGAAGCCCAGAAGGCCTCCTGCAAGTATCAGCGGTTTTTTCAATGACACATAGAACACAAAGACAGCCACAACGAAAAAGATCATTGCCGCTCCCAGATCCTTGCACAGTGCCAGGATCAGTATATGGAGGCCGCTGATGATCAAAGCTGCCAGTATCCTGTTTCTTTCGGGATACCCCGTCTCCTCATCGATATGCTCATCATCGGAAAGCATGCCTGCAAGAAAGAATACGAAAAGAACTTTAACGAATTCGGACGGCAGAAAGGTCACCCCTCCTATGGTCAGGGTTATCTTTGATCCGTTTGTGACCGCCCCTCTGGTCATCATGGCAAGGAGAATGACGATCCCTGCCACACCGTAATACAGGGTATATCGTTTAAGTAAAAACTCCAGCTTTGATATGATGAAGGGTATCACAAGCGAAAGTACAAGCGAAACCGCCACAACCACGAACTGCCTGATGGATCTGGCATAGGAAAGTCTGGTAAGCATTATGAAGCTGACGGACAAAAGGAAGCACACATTGTTCGTGATAAGCCTGGACGCCCCCGGATAGAGTATCCTGTAGAGGATCAGTGCGGCAAAGAACATGACCTCCTGAAAGGCACAGATAAAAAGCAGATCGCTGTTCCCGCTCCTTTGGGCCAGCACGAAAAAGCCCAGTACATGAGTAAATACCATGAGGATATTCTGGATCACATAAAAAGGCGTCCTTTCCTCTTCGCTCCTGAACACAAAGACCACAAAGCAGTGAAAGGTATAAAAGATCGCAAATATGGTCAGAAGATATCTGGAAAGCCCGACAAGAGCATCTGCCATTTTTAAGCCCCTTTCTACTCCGCCCCTTTTTTGAAGTGGCCGGTGGTATATTCCTTTAACGGAAAACCTGAATCATTTTTTCCCGTCCTTATCAGCTCCGTAAAGAATTCTGCTATTTGTTTTGCCTCTTCAGGTGTTTCCGTTGAAAAATACATTCTCAGCGCCGCCGGGTTCAGCTCAAGTACCTCCGTCATCCTGTTGTGCAAAGACAATGGCACGCTGTTGTAGATCACATTCAGGCAGTGCCTGCAGTCACAGACACATGGCAGGCTCCTCCCCGTTCTGTCCTTTATATACACAAGATGTCCCCTTTTTTCATCTTTTTTGCATATATCATCATGAGTATTGCGGTATACGCACTGGGCGCTTACCATGAGCGGTATCCTGCCGTATACCATGAACTCGCAGTCTTCCATCCCTCTTTGCAAAAGCTCGTTGAAATTCAGTTCCAGAGGTGCTGTATCCCGGAAAACACCAAGCTCCTTCAGGGTGCTTTTTGAAAGACGGTTCATGGTATAAAGGTATGAATCGGCTATGATCTTACCTTTGTAGGAATTGTCCAGAAGGAATCCCAGCTCATCTATGGTCCTTGCCACGACCTCCTCCGAAGAAAGAATATGCTCAAACCCGGAGGCATCATCACTCCTCATGACATGCGGCAGCACGGTTTCGTAGACATGGATGTCCGGAAACTCTCTTTTGATCATCTCTTTTACTTCCGATTTTTCACAGACTGCGCTTATTTCCATCATCAAGCTTCTCCAAAAGACTGTCAAGCGCCCTGCGCCTGACGTCATTTAAGGCTGATACAGGGACAAACGAATCCCCGTCTGTCTCTGTCACCAGATCTTTTATCTCAAAAAAGGAATCCCCCGTCTTCATCACCTGTTTTCTGATATCCTCCTCCGAAAGTGCCCTGTTTCTTGCCTTCTCGGCCGTGATCCCTTTTTCACATATCTCAGCCCCTTCCGATCTAAGGTACAAAGTTACGGGATCATCCGTTTTGATAACGCATCTTGCGCTTATCATCTTTTTCTTCATCCCGCAGGTTTTGCCTTCCTTGTCCTCTCTCCTGTAGCCCGGTCTGTCTTTTGCTATCATCGAAAGAGAATTCCTACATTCGTAATAACCGGTATTAACGCCCTCCCTGCTGTAGAGGGAAAGAAGTTCCTGCCTGTCCCTCGGATCGACCCTGTAGTTTCCGGTGCCGGACAAAAGGATATCCATATACTTCCTGTATATCCTTGTAACTCCTGCAACATAGGCCGGGGATTTCATCCTGCCTTCGATCTTAAATGAGGTTATGCCTGCCTCAAAAAGCCTGTCCAGGATATCTACGGTACACAGATCCTTCATGCAAAGGATATGGCTTTCCTTTCCGGAGGGTTCAGTGTAGGCAAGCCTGCAGGGTCCCGCACATCTGCCCCTGTTTCCGCTCCTGCCGCCGTAAAAGGAAGACATGAGGCACTGTCCCGAATAAGAATAGCACATGGCACCGTGTATGAAACATTCAAGTTCCATTCCCGTCTCTTCCCGGATCCTCCTTATCTCCTTCAGTGAAAGCTCTCTTGATAATACAACCCTTTCCACTCCGGCCTTTTGCAGAAGTTTAACGCCAAAGGGTGTATTGACCGCCATGTGGGTGTAGGCATGGACGGGAGGCTCCGCAAAGGTCTGCCTTACAAAGGATACCACTCCCATATCCTGTACGATGATCCCGTCCAGTCCCGCCTCATATAAAGGCTTTATCAGATCAAAAAGCCCGGTGAATTCCTTTTCCTTGATCAGGGTGTTCAACGTCAGATAGAGCTTTTTGTCAAAAAGATGCACGTATTTTAATGCCTTTATAAAGGAATCAGCCGTAAAATTGTCCGCATAGGCTCTGGCACCGTATTTTTCCACTCCTGCATAGACGGCATCGGCCCCGGCAGATACGGCCTCAAAAAGGCATTCCATATTTCCCGCCGGAGACAAAAGCTCACGCGAAAAAACAAGGCCGTCATTGCTGACAGCCTCATCATCTGATCCTTTTTTATTTTTTACTAAATCGTTTTCGACCATCATTTCCGTCTGCTGTTTGCGCTCGCCATACGGTCCCTGCCGCGAAGTTCCGCCTCAAGTTCTATGACCTTTCGCTGATTGCGGCTGTTTTCCTCCTGCAGTTCCTTGAAGGTCTTTTCAAGAGCCTCCATCTTTGTCATCTGCACCACCAGGTTGTGCTTTAGGTCGTAGGCTTCCTTGTCCCTCTTTTCAAGGTCTGACAGGAGCTGATCAAGCTGTTCCTTTGCCTTGAAATAATCATCCGCTATATTAAGGAGCATCAGGACATTCTGCGTTTCAACCGGCAGCCTGCGAAATCCGTCGGATCTCTGACATTCCGATATCCTGCTGTTTATATAAGCC
This sequence comes from uncultured Lachnospiraceae bacterium, assembly GCA_947166195.1. Lineage (GTDB taxonomy): Bacteria > Bacillota > Clostridia > Lachnospirales > Lachnospiraceae > NK4A144. Next base: position 734 of record CAMVDF010000155.1, on the reverse strand, counting down.
GCAACGCGCTGAAGATATTCCTCGCTCTCATATCCGGTAAGAGTATATACCTTTCCGGCGATGGTAACATCAGAATCCCTCTTATCTGAATAATTAGACATCCTCTCCCAACCTCCTGCGTGTATGTATAATACAAACAATATATATCATAACACTACTTTGTATCCAACTTCAATCCCAAATGCGACACTGCCATGTCCGTAACCATACGGCCTTTGGGCGTTCTTATTATGAACCCGTTTTTCAGCAGAAAGGGTTCGTAAACATCCTCAAGGGTGCCCGGATCCTCTCCGAGAGTCGCAGCCAGGGAATCAAGACCCACAGGGCCTCCTCCGAACCTTTCGATCATGGCCGTAAGGATATTCCTGTCATGGTTGTCGAGACCGAACCTGTCCACCTCCATGATATCAAGGGCTTCATCGGCTATGTCCTTTGTGATGACGCCGTCATATCTGACCTGGGCGTAATCCCTGACTCTTTTTAATATCCTGTTTGCGATCCTGGGGGTTCCCCTCGAGCGCATGCCCATCTGATAGGCTCCGTTCTCATCAACCTTTACTTTAAGGCGCTTTGCCGAATTCATGATGATGAGCTTCAGCTCGTCGTTATTATAATACTCAAGTCTTTCGGAAATCTCACGCAGCGTCTGATCATCAAGCGTACCGTGAGCTTCTTTTCTGTATCTTGCAATAAAAGGTATTGTGTTCCCGTCGTCAATGAGAGCGACGGTGTTT
>CAMVDF010000154.1 GCA_947166195.1 uncultured Lachnospiraceae bacterium | reverse complement strand
CATTGTATATGGCAGCATTTATATAAATGTGACAGGGGGACAGTCCCCCTGTCATTTTTTATTGACATATATCACGGCAGACCGTTATAATTACAACCGGAGGGACATCATGCTGAAAAGAATTTTGGAAAACAGAAAAATGTCAGTTTATGAGCTTTCAAAAAAGTCGGGTGTTCCATACAGTACATTGTCGGATATAGTTAATGGAAGAACTGATATAAAGGAGAGCTCAGCCAGAGTACTGCATGACCTGGCGCAGGCACTTGGGCTTTCGATGGATATGTTATACGGACAAAGCGATGTGACGGATATGTATATATATAATAAGGGCAGAAGGATAAGTGTTGAGTATGGAGAAATCGTCCTGTCATACCTTGGTCCGAAAAACCTTGTATCGCTGAAGGAACTCAGATATCTCTCGCCGGAAATGACTGCACATATCGATACATACTATATGGATGGGAATACCATCTGTCTGGAGGAAGAGTTTTATGATCTGAAAGATCTTTTTGAAGAGAATGGATACAGTGTTCCCATGTTGAATTCTCAAAATTTACATGTGGGAAAACCATCTGATAGTGTCAGGAAAAGTCTGATAGACAGGGCACTGCTGGTGTCCGATTATATGGCAGTACTGCCATCTGATGCAGTGGAACAGCCTGATACGGTCGTGGTCATAAATATTTCCAGACCCTCCAACAGGGCACACATACGATTGTCCGATTATGAAGTGCTTATGTCAAATATGAAGGGCGGAATGGAAAAGCGTGCAAAAGATGCCGTGAGAAGAAACATCTCCATAATAAAACCCGCAATGGAAGAAAGAAGGAACGGTTATGCCAAGATATACGGCTGATATCGTTGCGGGATATGTTCTCTATTTTACATCGAAGTGTGTCATAGAGGCCATGCATGTTCATGCATCGGACAGGGAGATGACAGAAAAGAATTCTGCAAAGCTTTTCGTATATGATAACGGCGATACAAAAGTAGAACGAAGCGGACCTGTTAACAATACAGATATGAAGACCATTCAAAGATACATCAAACTCAATTACAGGGAAATGTACAAAAAATGGCAGAAATACAGCGATAACGGCTTTTACAAAAAAAGATGACAGGGGGGCACTCCCATGTCATCTTTTTTCCCTTTTGACGGAAAATATCGTATAATAAAATGAAATTTGTCCAATTTTATGGATGATGAAAGTCGAAAGTCAGAAAAACCAGGTGATCAGAGGCTATAACGGCCGGAGGATATGAAAATGAGAAATAATAAAAAAGTAAAGAATCGAAGGATCGCGGGGCTTTTGGCGCTGATCCTTATTTTTACGCAGGTCTTTTCATCTGCAGTGTTGGCGGCGGAAGCATCGGGTAACGATCTCTCGATGGAATCCGAACCTGCAGCGGAAGCATCCGAAGGAGAGGAAACATCTGATGAGACACCTGCGTCACCTTCAAAAAATGATACGGAAGCAGAAAAACCGGAAGAATATGAAATCCTGGCAGATGATTCTGAAGAGGCAGCCGGTGCAGATGTAGCCTATGCGCCAAATGACAGTTCTGTTGAAGAAGGATGGGCGTACAGCAGTGACGGAAGCGGAAGCTGGAGCATAACTGCGGAAAACCTTGACAGCATCTGGGAAAATACCAGATCGGACGGGATCATCACTCTTACACAGTATAAGGGTTCAAATAAATATATCATGATCCCCAAAAAGATCAGGGTCACAGATGATCAGAGCGGAGATACGACATATATCTGTGCAGTACAGTTGGGCAGAAGTGACGTATCCGGTAATTTCCTTGAGCCTGCAGGCAATATCGGGAATGTGCTCTCCTTTTCTGTACAAAACGGAGTAAAGATTGACAGTATGGCCTCATTTAAAAATGTGTTTCGGGGTGCAAGTAAGCTTGTTTCAGTCGATCTTGCAGGTCTGGATACAACGGCGCTGAGTGGTGGAGAGGCACAGACTTCAAATATGTTCTATGGCTGTACTGAACTTAAAACATTGAAGCTGTGTTCCATAGGCTGCAGGGTGGGAATTACAAATGCAATGTTCCAGAATTGTTCTTCGCTTAAGGTCATTGATATCAGTATGCTGGATCTGTCCTCGCCGAGCGAATCCATAAGAATGTTCAGCGGCTGCAGCAACCTGGAGACCATATACACAGCTACAGATACGGGATTTACGCAGATCGTTGCCAACAGTACAACGACTGATATGTTTGCCGGTTGTACAAATCTCAAGGGCGGAGAAGGAACTGCATGTGTTTCAGGCAAAGTCAACGGACAATATGCAAAGATCGACAGAGGTGAACTTGATCCCGGATATTTTACCAATGTTGCCGATAAGCCGCTCATATCTGACGAAGGCTGGGAATATACCATAAATGATGTATGGGCTTACCTTGAAAAGTACAGAGGTGATGAAACGGATGTTGTTATCCCGGCAATGATTGGAGATTACATTGTTGTGATCAACAAAACAAACTTTTCCTCACTGTTTGAAGAGGATATGAAAGAGAAAATGACCTCTATCACCGTGAAAAGAGGAGCATATGGTGTATCTGTTTACAATACAAGCTTCCAATCAGCTTTTGAAGGATATACAAAATTAAAGAAAGCTGACCTAAGCGGCATTTCCGGAGGGTATGATGTATCGATTATGGGAAACATAAGTATGATGTTCCGGGGATGCACTTTGCTTGAATCCGTAAGTTTCCCGTCCGGGGCCCGTCCCATCAATGCTCACTATGCTTTTCAGGGCTGCGAAAATCTAACTTCAATCGACCTGTCCGATGTAAGATTGGGAAATCTTGTATCATGCGGATATATGTTTGCCGACTGTTCGAGCCTTAAAACAATATATGTAAGGGGTGACAATACCGCTGACACTGATTACAGGTGGGATTTTCCCGCGGTCCTAAATGACACACAGAGTATATTTGACGGTTGTACCAGTCTTGAGGGAGAAAAAGGAACAAAATATTCAACGGTTCAAGAAATCGATGAAGAAAATTGCAGTAGTTACAATTACTGCCATGTTGACGGTCTGGACGGAGTACCGGGATATCTGTCCGTAAAACGAGCCTCCTCAGATGATCCGGCAGAAGCACGGATCGATGATTACAGATACAATTTCATAAATAAATACGGAGAAGACGGACTCGGCTACGAGGAGAATGAGCGCTACCACATCCCCCAAAAGCGTTATCAGGAGCTTTTCGGAAATGAACGCGGAAGCAATATCTTCAATTTCTTTGATGACGAGTGGGGTGGAAGCTGCTACGGACTGTCTGCAACGAGCGGCATGTTTAACCTTGGCGGCGCGGTATCACAAAATGAAAGGCCGATACCGGATGTCACGGTATTTGGAGGTGCGGAAAACGCCCATCCTGTGGATCTTTACCTTGATCCCGATGTTGACCGTAATACATCGGATGATACGGAAGATCAGCTTTATAAGCGCGATGCCGAACCGAATCCGGATCTGCGCAAATACATCGAAGCCATGCAGGTTTCACAGTACGACGAGAGAGTCCAGTTCTGCTATTCCCTGGATGCCCTGCCGGAGGAGATCGTTCAGGCTATTGAAAACGAAGATGACGGTGTGGCAAATACCGAACCTGTGATCATAGGAATGTTTGGTCCGGAGGGCGGCCACGCGGTTTTGGGTTATGCGGTTGAATGGACCGGAAAAACTTCGGCAATTGATCAGGATACGGGGGTAGCTGCGGTTTACGAAAGAACTCCCGTTGCGATCCATATCTACGACAGCAACTGGCCTGACGAGGACAGAAAGATCGAACTTCGTACAGAACCCGATGGAACTTGCACAGGCTGGCATTATGACATAAGCGACAGCATTCACTGGGGAACCGATCCGGGTGACGGGAAAGACTGCGTGCTGACCTACATCCCCTATGATGTATTCACGGCAGTCTGGAAGGACAGGGGAGATTACGATCCGAACGCCTGGGCAGCAAGACTCTGGGATCTGCTTTCGCTTGAAAATAAAAAATGGTCGGGACTTGATGAGTATATCTTTACCGATCCCTGGAGCGCCGATCAGTACTGGAGCAGCTTCATGGATGATCTTGAAGCCTTTGACGAAGACTTCCAGGAGTTAAAAGATGACGGGACCATTGATGAGGTGACGCCCGATGAAGTCGCGTTCTATAAGGCTCATCAGGGAGAGAGTGCAGAAGATTATGAAAATGCCCTGAACAAAAAATGGCAGGACAATGATGAAACGAGTCTCCGCTGCAGACTTCGCTGCAGGATCATGTATTACGAGGATATTTCGAAGAGGATCAGTCAGGAGTATGTAAGTGAAAGTGAAAACAAGTTAGATGAAAAGCTCCTTGAAATTTGGCCCGACAGCGGAAGTGAAGAAATAAAAAGGGCAAACCTGCGCTGCAGACTCAGGTGCAGACTCCGCTGCAGGATGCTTAAGGATGAGCGGTCGATTTACACAAAGATTTATAATACAACGCCTGAAGCATTTGAGGAATTCTTAGATGGAAAGTGGCCTGTCGAGGGAATGCCCGAAGGAGAAGCAAGGGACACCAACCTCCGCTGCAGACTTCGCTGCAGGCTGATGTATGCAGAGGAAAAAGCGGATGAACTGTATCGTTACTACGAAGGAGACATAGATGAATTTAATGTGAGCGTCAACGGACTCTGGAAAGACGAGGGAAGCGAGGAGGTAAAGAGCGCCAACCTCCGCTGCAGACTTCGCTGCCGCATGGCCTTTGCCGAAAGAAAAGCAGAGGATCTTTATAATGGATGCGAGGGCGATCCTGACGCTTTTGAAGAGGCTTTGAATACACTTTATCCCGATGAACCGGGTGATAAGATGAAGACCAATCTTCGCTGCAGACTTCGCTGCAGGATGGTATTTGCAGATGAGTACGGCAATGATTATGAGAATACTTTCAGCGAATATAAAGAAAATACCGGCGGATATGAAAACAGACTGGCGGAACTTTGGCCCGAAAGCTTTGATAAAGAGATAAACAGCGCACAGCTGCGCTGCCGCTTAAGATGCCGATTAAGATGTCGCCTCAGATGCCGCCTGAGATGCCGCTTAAGATGCCGCCTCAGATGCCGTCTGCGCTGCCGTCTCAGATGCCGCGCGATGGTAGTGGACAATTCTTCCTACAGCATCACCGATGCAGAAGGAAACAAGCTTGTTGATGTAAACAACGGGAACCTTGATCCTGAAAGCATCGATTCCGGATTCGAGCAGAGAGTCACGGCCATCGGTCCAAAGGCTGTGAATGTACCAAAAGCCGTATTTACTCCGACAGAGAAAAGCAGGGTCATAAAGAGTAACAGCGGCGGACTTTCCTTCAAGGCAATGGATGGAACAAGCCTCATGGAAGTGAAGACCCAGGCTCCCGAGGCCCAGTTCGGTCTGGGAAAAGAGGACGGAGCAGGCGGAGAAGGAAGTATCAGCATACCCTTAAAGGAGGGAGAGACCTTCTCGGTGAAGCTTGCCGGTATCAATGGAGGAGAAGCGGAACTTTCCGGAACGGGAACCGGAACGGAAGAGAATGCCCAAATAAAGCTGAACGGTAATAATCTCGAGCTCTTAAATGTCAAGGTCGAGACCATATCACTAAACGGAAAGAGCAGTGAAGACAAAAAAGGAAAGAGCACAGATGTAAACGGATTGA
>CAMVDF010000153.1 GCA_947166195.1 uncultured Lachnospiraceae bacterium | reverse complement strand
AAGGTCGAGCCCTGACCGTAGACGCTTTTGACGCTGACGGTCCCGCCCATCATGGTGACAATATTCTTAACTATGGAAAGTCCGAGGCCGGTGCCCTGGATGTAGTGGGTCTTTTCCATGTCAAACCTGTCAAAGGCGTTGAATACATGCTCTATATTTTCTTCCTTTATGCCTATGCCGGTGTCGGTCACATCGATATCGTAATACACCGTATCACCCTGCGTCGTCCCCCTGACCTTCAGGGTTATCTTTCCGCTTTCCGTATATTTGACGGCGTTGTTCAGGAGATTCACGATCATCTGCCTCACCCTCACTCTGTCGCCGTTCACATATCCCGGCAGGGAAAGATCTATGTCCGATTCAAAAAAAAGATCCTTTCCCCTTGAGATCATGCGGCAGTTGGTGCACAGCTCATCCAAAAGTTCCATCATATGATAGGGCGCATTTATTATATCCATCTTGCCGGATTCGATCTTTGATATATCAAGGATGTCATTTATCACGTACATCAAAGCCTCTCCGGATTCCCTGATCCTTTCGGAATAAAACTCCGCCTTTTCCACCTTTGCGCTGTCGGGGATCGAAGGATCCTCAAGCTCCATCCGGGTCAGCTCGTTCATCCCGAGCACCGCGTTAAGGGGTGTTCTGATCTCGTGTGACATGGATGAAAGAAAGTCCGTTTTTGCCTTGCTGGCTGCCTTTGCAGCCTTTTCCGCCTCCGCAAGCTTTCTGTTTGATTCAAGAAGTCTGTGGTAATCCGGAGTTTCAAGCAGTGTATAGAGCACATACAGTCCCACGGTTATGGAAAATGAGACCAGAAGCACCTTGTCATTTGTGATACCCTGCAACATCGCGCCCATGGTTACGATAAGGTGCGTTGTCAGAAGCGTGTAGAATTCCCTGGCGGTCAGCTTCTTCCTGAAAAAGATGATTGCTGCAATGCCTGCCAGAAGATACAACAGCGGCGCACCGTAGCCCATGAACATCATCAGCGGCCCGCCCTTTGCGACTCCGTCCTCAAACTCAAACATATATTTGAAGATCAGGTCTCCGATGAGGACCAGATGAAATATGATAACAATAACGGCGTTCACGATATCATAGATCTTCATCTGTTTTTTGTGCCCGTCTTTCATGACCATGAAAAGAGTATATCTGTTGAAATACATGGCACACATAAGCATGGTGGAATAATTGACCAGAGCCAGCACCCTCCTTGCCGTATCCGGGGTCTCGCTCCTTGCAAAGGCCACCGCGGAGATAAGTTCGGACAGACAGCCGATGAGGGCCATGATCCCGGTGATCCTCATCATCCTGCTTGTCTTTTTGAAATCCGCCTTATTTATAAAAGAGAAAATAAGGAAAAGGACCATGAAAGCTATGGCTGCAAATGAAAAATAGTAGTTTCCCGGTGTGAAGCCCTCTCCGTAGGTCATATGTACCGTCTCCTCAAAAACGAATCGATTTTATTATGATCCTGATCTCAGAACCGCCTTCATAAATATACGCTATTCTACCATATTTTTTGCGAGCATTAAAGGATGATCAGTGGTATAATAAAACCGTGGAGGGTTGTTTATGGCTATAATCAATTGCAGAAAATGCCATAAAGTATTTGAAGCCTTTTCGGGTTTTTCCTCTGTGTGTCCCCAATGCATAGTGAAGGAAGAGGAGGATTTCAAAAGGGTCAAGAGCTTTGTATGGGACCATCCCGGTGTGACGGTTGATGAGGTGTCGCAGATCTGCGATGTGTCTCCCCATGATGTCAGGGAATGGCTCAGGGAGGAGCGTCTGTCCCTGAAAGAGGGCGTTGCCGCCGGACTCCTAACCTGCGACATCTGCGGAAAGCCCATCCTTGCCGGACGGCTCTGTGAAAAGTGCAGGGAAAAGGCCAGGAGCGAAATGGCACCTTCCCACGAAAAAGTACAGATGAAGGGCTCGTATGTTGCCTCACCTGAAAACGAGGAAGCGTCAAAGATGAGATTCCTGGATTCGGTAAACAAAAAAAATCAAATGTAATGCCACGGGGGATGGTTCTCTGTTTTGGTCTTATGAGCCGCCACGGGGGACGGTTCTCTGTTTTGGTATTTCACGAAACAGAGAACTGTCCCCCTTTTAAACCGATGCCGTCAACCCGTTTCCTTCAGCGTCAATCTTTATGACGCTTCCCTCTCCGGCTCCCTTTTCAAGTATGAGCCTGGCTGCCAGGGTTTCAACATTTTTCTGCATGAAGCGCTTCAAAGGTCTTGCCCCGTATACGGGATCGTACCCGCCGTCGACCACAAACCGCTTTGCAGCATCCGTCAGTTCTATCTTTATCTGCCTGTCTGCAAGTCTTTCATTGGTATCCTCGATGAGGAGATTTATGATGCCGCCGATATCTTCCTTTGACAGCGGTTTGAACATGATGATTTCATCAAGCCTGTTGAGAAACTCCGGCCTGAAACTGCCGCGAAGTTCCTCCTCAACCTCATCTGCCGCTTCTTTTCTGATGTTTCCGTTCTCATCTATACCATCGAGCAGATACTGTGACCCTATGTTTGATGTCATGATGAGGATAGTATTCTTGAAATCCACCGTCCTGCCCTGGCTGTCGGTGATCCGCCCGTCATCGAGGACCTGCAGCAGCACATTAAACACGTCGGGATGAGCCTTTTCAACCTCGTCAAAGAGAACCACCGAGTAAGGCTTTCTCCTGACCGCCTCCGTCAGCTGTCCTCCCTCATCATAACCCACATATCCGGGAGGTGCTCCTATGAGGCGGGATACGGAGAATTTCTCCATATACTCCGACATATCTATCCTGACCATATTTGACTCATCATCAAAAAGACTTGCGGCCAGAGCCTTTGCCAGTTCCGTCTTGCCCACACCTGTAGGTCCGAGGAATAAAAACGAGCCTATGGGTCTTTCGGGATCCTTGATACCGGCGCGGCTCCTGAGGATGGCATCGCTGACCTTTGTCACGGCATCATCCTGTCCGATCACCCTTTCATGCAGGATGTCCGGCAGATGAAGGGTCTTTTCCCTTTCTCCCTCGGTGAGCTTCGTAATGGGTATGCCTGTCCATCTCGAAACTATACGTGCGATCTCGTTTTCACTCACCGCTTCGTGAACAAGCGACAGTTCCTTATTATTTAACTGATGCTCTTCGAATTCAAGCTGTTTCTTCAATTCAGGCAGTTTTCCGTAGGACAGCTCTGCGGCTTTTTCCAGATCGCCGTTTCTCTGGGCTATCGCTATCTCGTTATTTGTCTCCTCGATCTGCTCTCTGATCTGCGAAAGCTTGCCAACGCTCTCTTTTTCGTTGTCCCATCTGGCCTTTTCATTTGAGAATTTCTCATTAAGCTCGGAAATATCCTTTTGCAGTTCTTCAAGCCTGGCCTTTGACGCACTGTCGGTCTCTTTTTTCAGGGCCGCTTCCTCGATCTGCATCTGGGTGAGCTTTCTGTTCATCTCGTCAAGCTCTGCAGGCATGGAATCAAGCTCCGTTTTGATCAGGGCACAGGCCTCATCCACCAGGTCTATGGCCTTGTCGGGCAGGAACCTGTCGGAAATGTACCTGTGTGACAGGGTCGCGGCACTCACCAGAGCCGAATCATTGATCTTTACGCCGTGAAAGACCTCATATCTTTCCTTCAGCCCCCGCAGTATCGATATGGTATCCTCAACCGTAGGCTCATCCACCAGCACCGGCTGGAAGCGCCTTTCAAGGGCAGGATCCTTTTCAATGTATTTCCTGTATTCATCAAGGGTGGTCGCACCTATACAGTGAAGCTCGCCCCGGGCCAGCATGGGCTTTAACATATTTCCGGCATCCATGGAGCCTTCTGTCTTTCCGGCACCCACTATGGTATGCAGTTCATCGATAAAAAGCAGGATCCGTCCCTCGGATTTCCTGATCTCTTCAAGGACAGCCTTCAATCTTTCCTCAAATTCGCCTCTGTACTTTGCTCCGGCAACAAGGGCTCCCATATCAAGGGCAAAGATTTCCTTGTCCTTTAAGCCCTCGGGAACATCCCCCGCCACTATCCTCTGTGCCAGACCTTCAACCGCAGCAGTCTTTCCGACTCCGGGTTCGCCTATGAGAACAGGATTGTTCTTTGTCTTCCGCGACAATATCCTGATCACGTTCCTGATCTCAGCGTCCCTTCCTATAACAGGATCAAGCTTCTGACCCCTGGCTCTTTCCACCAGATTCGTCCCGTATTTTTCAAGGGTATCATAGGTCGCCTCGGGATTGTCTGAGTTCACGCTCTGATTACCCCGTACCGTGGAAAGTGCCGAAAGGAATCTGTCCCGGGTGATGCCGTACTCCTTCAGTATCTCCTTTATCTCTTTGTTCGGACTTTTGATGAGCGCCAGAAACAGATGCTCCACCGAAACATAGGCATCTCCCATGGCCTTTGCCTCATCCTCGGCTCCGATGAGCACCCTGTTCAGATCCTTGCCCACATAGAGCTGGCTGCTGCCCTGGACCTTGGTCCTCTTTTCGATGCCCTGAACCACCCTGTCCACGAAAGAGGGCTCATCTATACCCATCTTTTCCACCAGCTTTGCGATCAGCGAGTCCTCTATCATGAGCAGGCTGTACAGCAGATGCTCCTGCTCTATCTCCTGATTTCCGTATTCAAGAGCGTATCTTTCACATTCGTTCACGGCTTTTATCGAATTTTGCGTAAATCTGTCTATATTCATAATAAAAACCTCCCTTCATTTCATTTCCATCTATTTGTAACACATATTGTTAGCACTGTCAAGAGGTGAGTGCTAATCGTTTCTGAATAAGGTGGGTCAGGGGGTGGGTCAGGGGACGTTTCTCTGTCCCACACGGTTGTTATTATTATGGGATATGATGCATGACATTTTAAGAATATAACTATATATCTGTGTTTGCCGGCCTATTGGTTAACATAAATTTCAGCCAATGGTTACATCTTCCTTCCTTTACATCACGATCCTGCAGGTCAACATAAAATTGGGACAGAGATACGTCCCCTGTCCCACATTAAAAATGGGACAGGGAAACGGTTTACGCTCCGCTTCGGTCGGCGCAAAACCGACGTCCACGGGACGTCGTGCGCCCCTGTCCCACACTGGTGTTATTATTAATCGAAGTATACTGTTGCTGTTACGTTTATACCGTCATCCTCCTCGAACTCCCAGTGGCGGTCGGTGCCATGGTTGTGAGAGGAAAGAGAGATGCTCTCGGTGGATGCGCTGTAGGAATCCGTCGAGCGGATCCACTTCTCATCAAAGTAATCACCGCACTTTCCGCACTTATAATGTATATGCTTCCTCTTGTAGTAGCATGCGATGATGTCGTGATCATAGGTTATATTCGTCCAGGTCCCGTCCCATCCGACAAACTCAAGTCCGTCTATGCAGGGAGTCTGCGGTGCAGGCAGCGATCCTCCGTAGGCTACAACATCAGCCTTCCACAGTTCTCCCGTGGATCCGTTGTACCACTTGACCACGCAGGTCTTTCCGGGAACACCCATGGGATTCAGCTGTACGGTCTGCTGGGCGGTTAGCGTCACTCCCGGCTTGTCCATCATGGTAAATCCGCCCTGGAGCTTTCTTGTTGCCTCCGGTATGGTCACCGGAGTTGCAGTGCTGTAGCTGAGCACTCCGGTAGGCAGATGATGATAAACATTGCATACATCCACCGATTGTCCCTCAGTCCCGATGGGAAGATAGATCG
>CAMVDF010000152.1 GCA_947166195.1 uncultured Lachnospiraceae bacterium | reverse complement strand
ATTATATGGATCTTCTGATCCCGAGAGGCGGAGCAGGACTCATACACTCTGTGGTTAGCAATGCCACCGTTCCCGTGATAGAGACGGGAACCGGCAACTGCCATATCTATGTGGATGAGGAAGCTGATATCGATATGGCTCTTGATATCATTGACAATGCAAAGACCTCGAGAATGGGTGTCTGCAACGCATGTGAATCCCTGGTGATCCACAAGGCTGTGGCAAACGACATCATACCGCGTATCTATGAAAGACTTACCGGAAAGAATATTGAGATCAGGGGAAGCAGGGAAGCCATAGAAATAGCGCCGGGCATAAAGGCCGCAACCGATGAGGACTTTGCAAAGGAATTCCTCGGTCCTGTCATATCGATGAAGGTAGTCGACAATCTGGATCAGGCGATAGAGCATGTCAACGCAAACACAACGCATCATTCCGAGGCCATCATAACAAAGAACCGTCAGAATGCCGAGAGGTTCATGCGTGAGGTTGATGCAGCCTGCGTATACATGAATGCCTCCACCAGATTTACGGATGGCGGCGAATTCGGTCTCGGAGCAGAGATCGGTATCAGCACACAGAAGTTTCATGCCCGCGGCCCCATGGGCCTTGGGGCCATCACTTCATACAAATATGAGATATACGGTGACGGGCAGATACGTACCTGATGTACGTTATGCCGCGACAGGGGCTTTCAGGCCCCTTTTTTCGAATGAAGTATCATAAGGAGGTAATATGAGACACCTGCTGACACCGCTCGATCTTTCGGTTGAGGAACTTGAAACCTTGATGGACAATGCCGAAAAGATCAAAGCGGATCCCGAAAAGTATGCTCACGTCTGCGACGGCAAGATCATAGCAACTCTTTTTTATGAACCGAGCACAAGGACCCGTCTGAGCTTTGAAGCCGCCATGCTCAGACTCGGAGGAAAGACCATGGGCTTTGCCACGGCTGATTCCTCCTCGGCGGCAAAGGGAGAGAGCGTTGCGGATACCATCAGGATCATATCCTGCTTTGCGGATATAGCCGCAATGAGACATCCCAAGGAAGGTTCTGCCACGGTAGCCGCAAAACATTCCCGCATACCTGTCATAAATGCGGGAGACGGCGGACATCAGCATCCGACCCAGACTCTGACGGATATGATGACCATCAGGGCATTGAAGGGTCATTTTGACGGGATGACCATAGGTCTTTGCGGAGACCTGAAGTTCGGACGAACGGTACACTCTCTGATACGTGCCCTTCTCCGGTACAAAGATGTGAGATTCATACTCATATCTCCTGACGAACTGAAGCTTCCCGACTATATGACAGATGAGATCAAAAGGAACGGTGCGGAGTATGAAGAGATAACAAAACTCGAGGATGCCATGCCGCGCCTTGATATCCTGTATATGACAAGGGTGCAGAGAGAACGGTTTTTTAATGAAGAGGATTATGTCAGACTGAAGGATTATTACATACTTGATATGCCAAAGATGGAACTGGCAAAGGAAGATATGATCGTTCTCCATCCGCTTCCGAGAGTGAATGAGATAGCGGTGGAGGTTGATGAGGATCCCAGGGCAAAGTATTTTGAACAGGTACAGTACGGCATGTATATCAGGATGGCGCTCATTTGCATGCTGCTTGATATCAGTCTTTGAAGAGGTGAGATATGTCCGGAAACGAAAACAGGGAAAAATATAAACTGAATGTGGGAAAGATCTACGAGGGTTTTGTGATCGATCATATCCATGCCGGCCGCGGCATGAAGCTGTACAAGGATCTGGGGCTTGAAAAGCTGGACTGCTCCGTTGCCATCATCACAAACGCTTCATCAAAAAAGATGGGCAAAAAGGATATCATCAAGGTGGAGTGCCCCATTGACAGGTTTGATCTTGAGACCATTGGCTTCATGGATCATACGGCCACAGTGGATGTGATAAAGGACGGAGAGATCATAAACAAACCAAAGCTGAGCCTTCCGAAGACAGTGAAAAATATCATAAAATGCAAAAATCCCAGATGCATCACATCCATAGAGCAGGGTCTGGATCATATCTTTGTGCTGACAGATCCCGAAAAGGAAGTATACAGATGCAAATATTGCGAGACAAAGTACGGAGAACAATGATGGACTTAAAGGAACTTCGGGAAAAGATAGATGAGGTGGACGAAAATATAGCAGCCCTCTACGAAGAAAGGATAGAGCTTTCGTCAAAGATAGCTCAATACAAGATCGAAAACGGTCTTGAGGTCTTTGATGCAAAAAGGGAAGCGCAAAAGATCGAAAGTGTCAGATCGATGGTGCATAAAGATGAGGACAGAGAGGGGATAGGAGAGCTTTTTGAGCATATCATGGCTCTCTCAAAAAAACGGCAGTATGAGATCATGGATGAAAACAGTCCGGGTCCTGATCTGAAAGGAAAAGCAGATGAAATGTGATGAGCTTTTATTATACAGAGAGGGTCTGTCGGGTTCTCTCATCAGAGAGATATCAGGACTTTTTGAGGACGGGAACAGGGAGGATGCCTGCAAAGCAGCCGCTGCCCTGCTGAGTCTTTCAAACGACCTGGGATTTGAGGGGAACCTCTGGCACGATCATCTGGCATGGTTTATCGCAAACAATGAGAACAGTTTTTCAATGGCCTGCGAGATGAGGGGTGGCGTGAAGGGAAGCCTGCCTGATATAGCAATGCATGATATCGGGATATTCAGGAGCCTTTTTGATATGGATATCGCTCTGATCGATGAAAAACACGGTACAGACTGTTTTGGAAAGTTCAGGGATTATGTCCCTTTTGATGAGAACGGAAAGACTTTTAACAGGAGGATCAGGGACAGCATATGTGATCTGGCAAAAAAACTTGCCGATTCAAAAGATGACAAAGAGATGGGGGCGGCAGATATAGTACCTGTGAAAAAGATCGCCCATGTGAGCCTTTCCGATCTGGTGGGTTATGAGGATGCAAAAAAGAAGCTGACCGACAATACCGAAGCTTTTGTTGAAGGCAGAAGCTGCAACAACTGTTTGCTCTACGGAGATGCAGGGACCGGAAAGAGCAGTGCCGTAAAGGGCATCATGAACGCCTATTATGACAAAGGACTGCGTCTCATAGAGGTATACAGGCATCAGTTCCGTTACCTCAATGATGTGGTAGCCGCCATAAAGGACAGGAACTACAGGTTCATCATCTATATGGATGATCTTTCCTTTGAGGATAATGAGACAGAGTACAAGTATCTGAAAGCCCTGATCGAGGGAAGTCTTGAAAAGAAACCAGACAACATCCTAATATATGCGACCTCAAACAGGAGGCACCTGATCCACGAAAACTTCAGCGACAAGCTGGACAGGAAAGAGACCGACGATATCCACGAAAGTGATACCGTTCAGGAAAAGCTTTCGCTCTACAACAGGTTCGGCGTGACCATTTATTTCGGACGTCCCGATCCGAAGCAGTTCAAAAACATAGTCCTGACCCTGGCAGAGCGCAGGGGAGTGAAGATGGGAGAGGAAGAACTTTTGTACGAGGCCAACAAGTGGGAATTAAAATCCGGCGGACTTTCGGGCAGGACTGCACAACAGTTCATTGATCATATCAAAGGAACGGTGGAAAAATGAAAAGACTGTTTGCGGCAATAGATGCCGGGTCATACGAATTTGAGATGAAGATCTTTGAGATGGGCGCGAAAAGCGGCATCAAGGAGATCGATCATATCAGACGGCGTATAGATCTCGGCGATGATACCTTTCACAACGGTATGATAAGCTACGCAAAGATGGACGAACTCTGTGATATCCTCAAGGGCTTTGTTGATGTGATGGCGACCTACAAGGTGGAAAAATACAGGGCTTACGGAACATCGGCCATCAGGGAAACGGTAAATACAAATGTGGTCCTGGATCAGATAAAACTCCGTACGGGTCTTGACATCAGCATTCTCAGCAATTCGGAACAGCGTTTCCTTGAATACAAGTCGGTGGCTTCCAGGGGAGAAAGGTTTGAAAAACTGCTGGAAAAGGGTACTGCCATAGTTGATATAGGCGGCGGGTCCACCCAGATATCCATTTTTGACAGGGGAAGTCTTGTAACATCCGTAAATCTGCATCTGGGAATACTTCGAATCAGGGACAAACTCACGGCCCTTCAGCCGGATATGTCGCACTATGCCGGCTATATATCGGAGATCATCCTCAATGAGCTTCATATCTTCAAGAAACTGTACCTGAGCAATTATGATATCAGAAACATCATCATCGTAGATGACTATATCTCCGTGATAATGCGCAGATTTGCCGGCAAAAAAGATGATGATATGATCACGGCCGATACATACAGGGAGAAACTGGAGCTGCTGCTTGACAGATCCCCCTATCAGGAAACGGAACTGGCTCATATACTTGAGGAAAATACCTCGCTGTTGCTTCCGTCTGCCCTGATAGTCAGCCATATACTTGATGCCACGGGGGCAAAAAAGCTGTGGATACCGGGAGTATCGCTGTCTGACGGCATAGCATATGATTATGCACAGGATAATAAGTACATCACTTCAACCCACGATTTTGAAAAAGATATCCTTTCTTCGGCCCAGTATATTGCCCAAAGGTATGATTCATCCCAGACACTTTCAGATGAACTTTTGAACGCGGCACTGAACATATTTGACGGAACGAAAAAGATCCACGGACTCGGAAAGAGGGAAAGGCTTCTTTTGACTCTGGCTGCCAGGATGAGAGAGGTTGGCAGATATGTGACCATGAGCTCGCCTGCCGAGGCATCCTTTGCCATCATCATGGGTTCGGAGATCATGGGAGTATCTCACGAGGAGAGAAAGATCATCGCAACGGCCGTCAAAAACTCATATCCGAACAATATATCCTATTCTGTTTTTGACGAGATGGATTTTGATTCATCCAGCTATATGACAGCAGTGAAGCTGACAGCGATACTGCGGTTGGCGACAGGGCTTTCCCGTAGCACCAGAAAAAGCTATGCGGCAGTGAAAAGTGTCATATCGCAGGAGAAGCTTGTGATAACGGTATCGTCATCCGACAATATGATGCTTGAAAAAGGTCTTTTCTTTGAAAGAGCGGATACCTTTGAAGAGGTATTCGGACTCAGACCGGTACTCAAGGTGAGGAAAAAGGTATGAAAAAGAACAAAACCGGAAATATCGATCTTTCAGATCCAGGCCTCTTCATAAACAGGGAACTGAGCTGGATGAAGTTCAACGACAGGATCCTGGGTGAGGCCAGAGACAGGAGCCAGCCTTTGTTTGAAAGGCTGAAATTTCTTTCCATAACAGCCTCAAATCTGGACGAATTCTTCATGGTCAGGGTGGCCTCCCTCAAGGATATGGTCAGCGCAGGCTATAAAAAGCCCGACATCGCGGGGATGACACCGGCGATGCAGTTAAAGGAGCTTTCCATTGTCACCCATGATTTTGTTGCTTCCCAGTACAGTACCTTCAACAGATCGCTGGTTCCTCTTTTGCTGAAAACCGGGATCAACATCATCAGAAGCCATGAAGACCTGGATGAAAAGCAAAAAGAGTTTGTGGATGAATATTTTTCACAGAATGTATACCCTGTCCTGACACCCATGGCAGTGGATTCATCGAGGCCCTTTCCTCTCATCAGGAACAAGACACTGAACATAGGGGCGCTGCTCAAGGGGGATGAGGATGAAATAGAATTTGCCATGGTACAGGTTCCATCGGTCCTTCCAAGGCTTGTGAAGGTTCCC
>CAMVDF010000151.1 GCA_947166195.1 uncultured Lachnospiraceae bacterium | reverse complement strand
GTAAAAGAGCACGTGATCAAGCGGATCTTTTCTTGCCTTTGCTGCCTCTATATATATCTTCAGTTTTTCCTTGATCTTTTCCTGTCCGATATACTCGGTCAGGCTCTGAGGGCGAAGGGAGGATTCGATCTTTTCATCCTCTGCCGTCAGATTTGTCTCGATGACTCGCTTTTCCATTTATCTCATCCCAGATATCACCCAATGTCATTAAGTTAAGCATTTCACATATTGGCCTTTGCTCCCGCAGGTCACCTCCCACCCCTTGCGCTCCTTTAGGTGCTCGGTGCGGGGCCCCCCCTGCTCGCGCCCGAATTTTTTTTGCTTAACTTAATGACATTGTAATACCAACCTGTTCGTTTTTTTGTACAGTTCTTCATCCCAGATATTTCAATGCGTTCTTTAAAAGTGTATTTGCATCAGCGCCTTCGCCCAGATCTGCTGATGCCTGTTTTACCGCACGGTATCCCTCGGACCTGCTGTAGCCCAAAGCTATGAGGGCTTCCGCAGCCTCGGATCTTTCATCGTTTGATACGGGCGCTCCATTTTCGGCGGAAATGCTTTCTCCCTCATCTGTAAAGGAGGCGTCGCCTATCTTGTCCTTGAGCTCGAGGATCACCTTCTGGGCCATCTTCTGGCCTATGCCGGGAGCCTTTGATATGGTCTTTGCATCCCCGGTGAGGATGGCAAACCTGAGATCATCCGCCCCCATGGAGGATATGATCTGCACCGCACTCTTTGGGCCGATACCGCTGACGCTGATGAGGAGCTTGAAGATATGAAGCTCGTCGGCGCTTCCAAAGCCAAAAAGCGAGATATCGTCCTCTCTGACTGCCATATGGGTATATACGGTAACCTCATCTCCGATGGAAAGGCGGGATGCAAAAGAGGGCGCACCGACATTTATCTCAAAGCCCACCCCCGAAACATCAAGCAGAAGGGTGTTCACACCGATCCCTGCCACCGTTCCTCTCAAAAAACCGATCATATCACAGATCCTTTCTGTAGCTCTTCAGTTTGTTTCTCATCTCTGTCATGGAATAGTGGATCCCCAGCGCTCTGGTCAGCTGCACCGTGAAATCCAGGATAAATACGACGGCAGTGGTCTTGATGAAAAGAATCCCCACATTTTCGGGTATCAGATCCGAAGTCTTTGAAACGAATTTCTGGAGAAAACCGAAAAGAAAGAGGCAGTAAAAGCCCCAGGCTATGCTGCTCTCAAGACAGAGGACTCCCTTGTAGTTGAAGGGTTTGTTTGTATAGTCCCACCAGACCTGTCCCAGAAATTTTTTCATGATCATGGCAACAAGCAGTTCAAAGGAGGTTCCCGCTATGACACCCAGAAAATAAAGCAGGACATATCTTTCGGCAAAGGGCCTGAAAAGCAGATAGGCTCCCACAAAGCCGAAGCCGTAGATGGGGCAGAAGGGTCCTTTATTAAACCCGCGGTTGGTGAGTTTCCTGTTGCACCAGCTCATATAGATGCTCTCAACTGCCCAGCCTATCACACTGTAAAAGATGAACCACAGTGCTATATGATAAAAATCAAATCCAAGGATCTGTCTGTTCCACATGATAATTCTCCCGCAAAATAACAAGCCGTTTTAAAGACAAACAGCCCCGCGAAAACAGGGCTGTCGATCATCATCAATTATATTTGCGCTTGCGAGCTGCTTCAGACTTTTTCTTGCGTCTGACACTCGGCTTCTCGTAATGCTCTCTCTTTCGAATCTCCTGCTGTATGCCGGCCTTTGCGCAGTTTCTTTTGAAACGCCTCAAAGCGCTGTCCAAAGATTCGTTTTCTTTTACGATGACATTTGACATTCTCTCAACCCTCCCTTCAGCCCAATCCCGGAAGCTTTTTCCCGCCTCCATAACTGAATGGGTAATTATGTGCTCAAAAACACACATAGTGATTATATACGCAAACCCTCTTCCCGTCAAGGGGTCAAAGGGTATAGCCGTTTTCCTCCGTACCGTCAAGATGATGCACCGTCACAGGCACCTTTCCCATGCCTGTCGGAGAAAGCATCCTGACCTCTGCTCTTTCACCGCCGAAAAATCCCTTGAAGGACATGACCGTATTTCCGGTCCCGTCGGGTATTTCGGTCACGATCCCCTTTCCGATCACCGGAAGGAAATAGTGGAGGGTCAGCCCCTTTGTGTAATCATAATCAGGCCTGTCCGCCGTGCCTCCAACGGGAAGCAGGGTGTTTTCCCTGACAAAAGCCGCCATATGAAGATCATCATAATCTCTTTCAAAAAAGCCCGCTCCCTCAAGGATCTCATCATCAAGAAGGTTTTTCCATTTGCCCGCAGGCAGATAGAAACGGCACTTTCCTCCTCTTTCAAATACCGGAGCAACAAGGATGCTGTCCCCCAGCATATATTGAAGATCAAGGCCGGTGCAGGCAGGATCTTCGGGAAAAGCCATCGCCATGGGCCTTACGACCGGCATACCCGTCTCATGCGTTTTTCTGACCTGCTCAAAAATATAAGGCATGAGCATGTTCCTGATCCCCGAAAACTTTTTGAAAACCTCAGCCTCATCTCCGGAAAAGAAGTCCCCGCCGCTCATGTTTTCAAAAACACGTATGCCGAAATGCGTCGAAAAGCAGCCGTACTGGATCCATCTTTTCACCACTTCGCTGTCGTGATCCTGTGGATCAAAGGGTATCTCATGACAAAAATATGACACACCGCCAAAGATCATGGAAAGCCCGGAGCGCAGACTTTGTGCCATATCGGAAAAACCGGCTCCGTCAGATACGGTCCTGTAGATGACAGAGGGCATATCAGGCTCCGGTCCTGCAGAAAACAGGGAGACTGAAAGACCGCCGTCTGCTTTTTCCGAAAGCTTCGGCATGAGCGCATTAAAGATCTCGGGATAATAAGAACTGAGGCCGTCCACGCCCCTGTCGCAAAGCTCTTTTATCTTTCCCGCATACCAGGAAACCGCTTCATCATCAGTGATATCGATAAGGGCCGGTGCACCCGGAAGTCCTTCCTCCTGAATGATACCATGCCCGTCCGGACGCTTTGCAAAAAATCCGCATGCAAGACCTTCCTCAAAGAGAACATCATCCTGTCTGACAAAGGGACCTGCGTTGACACAGATCTTAAAGCCCTCTTTGTGGAGGGGATCGATGGTATCGCTGTCACAGACAGTCATGGGATCGGCAAAAAGCCAGGGCTTCAGGCTGCATACATCGGGAAAAGGTGCTTTTCCCGTCAGTTCCTTCAGATCCGACATGGTCTCTTCGATATTCTTTCCGCTGACCAGATGGAAGGAAAGCCTTTCTCCCGGAACCTTTATAACGATGACCCCCGGTTTCGGATCCGAGACCGAAAAGGAAACTCCCTCCCTGTGATCGCACAGGAGGGCATATCCTCTGTCTGAAATAAAGACGGGATAAACACCCTTTAGTGTCCGGAAATTTTTTACAAATGATGTATTTTTTCCTCCAAGTCCCCAGATGGTCTCAAGAGGAGAAATGCTGAAGGATGCGGTCAGAAAGCCGCTGTATCCGAAAGCCTCTCCGGCTTTTTCATCCTTCTCATATGAAAGGCTGTCCTCTCCCATGGACAACAGGATCCGTCCTTCTCTTTCAACCGTGATACCGAATCTTTCCTTTCCGGCTCTCAGGGTAAATCCCCCGGTTTCAAGAGTGACCTCCCCTTCTCCGGCAAAAAGCGCTGTCTCTTCCGGAGCCTCCGTCAGTTCAAAGCCCCTGTCATCACTTTCGTATCCCAAAAGACGTGAAAGGGTGAAGCTCAGATCACCCTTTGCAAAGCTTGTGATATCAAGGTTCAGCAGTCCCTGCAGCCTGATCCTCATCCCGTGGGGGATCTCTGTTATCGAGGAAACTGCCGGTGTATTTTTTTCCATTTTCATATCAGTTCTCCGATATTCATGATGTCACGCATTGCTTTGCCGCCAAAGCCGCTCCTGCAATCCATGCTTCATCCTACATGTGTAATGATCACTTCAAGCCTTCCCGTGATCACGTGATCTCCGCTTGCCGCAGGCAGGAAAATGCTGTCTCCCCTGCTAAACTCCATCTCTTCCTCTCCGTTTTTTATCCTGCCGTTTCCGCGGGTGAACAAAAGATGCCTGAAGGAATCCTTTCCAACCTTCACATGGATCTCATCCTCGGTACTTTCAAGGGTATCCTTTCTGTCAACGGTAAAATATGCGCAGTCAAAGGAACTGAAAACACCCTGGTAGCGTTCTCCCTCAGGCTCAAGCTTTGCCACGTCCAGAGCTTCCTTTATATGAAGCTCCCTTTCCTTTCCGCTGCTGTCCTTACGTTTGTAATCAAATACACGGTAGGTGATATTGGAGTTTTGCTGAACCTCCGCCAGGAGTATTCCTTTTCCGATGGAATGTATGGTACCTGCTCCGATGAAGAACACATCTCCTCTTTTCACGGGCACCCTGTTTAACACCTCCATCAGGGTTCCGTCATTTATCCTCTGCTTAAACTCTTTTTTTGTGAGCTTCCTGTTCAGGCCGTGGCACAGAACCGCATCCTCTGCGGCATCGATGATATACCACATCTCGCTCTTTCCGAAATAATGCCCGTGCTCCCTTGCATATTCGTCATCAGGATGAACCTGGATGGAAAGATCCTCCTTTGCATCGATGAACTTGACCAGAACCGGAAAGTGTTCGGGATCCTCACAGTTTTTTCCAAGGACCTTTCCGCCGGTACTGCTTATATATTCACTAAGGGTCTTCCCAGCGTATTCTCCGGTTTTGATCACGGATTCACTGCCGGGATAACAGGACAGCTCCCAGGTTTCGGCTATGGTATCTGCCGGAGCCTTTTTGCCGTATTCATCTATCAGTCTCCTGCCGCCCCAGACATAGTCCTTTACCGAGGCTTCAAGCTTCAGCATTGTCATCTCCACTCCCTGCTTTTCCTATTTCAGCTGTCCTTCAAGCACCTCTGCTGCCTTTGCAAGGGCCTTTTCAATACCGGAGGGATCCTTGCCGCCTGCCTGTGCCATATTGGGGCGTCCGCCTCCGCCGCCTCCCACAAGGGATGCGATCTCCTTTATGAGATTTCCTGCATGGGCACCCTTTGCCATGGCACCGTCGGTTGCGGAAACCACGACATTCACCTTGCCGTCGTTTTCCGAAAGAAGGACCACAACACCCTCACCAAGCTTTGCCTTGAGATTGTCCGAAAGCTCGCGAAGCCCGTTCATATCAACACCCTTTACCGATGTTGCAAGCAGCTTCACGCCCTTTACCTCTTTTACACTGTCCATCACATCCGCAACAGCTTCATTTGCGGCCTTTGACTTCAGGGATTCGTTTTCAGACTTCAATGCCTTTATCTCCTCCTGAAGCTTTCCTATCCTTTCAACGAGGACATCAGGCGTGGTCTTTGCAGCCTTTGCCGCATCAGCAAGCCTTTCCTCCATCTTCCTGTAATATTCAAGCACATTGGAACCGGTAACCGCCTCAATCCTTCTGACTCCCGCTGCTATCCCGCTCTCTGACAGGATCTTGAAGAATGCGATCTGACCTGTCTTCTTTACATGAGTTCCACCGCAAAGTTCAACAGACCAGTCTCCTACATTTACAACCCGTACGGTATCACCGTACTTTTCTCCGAAGAGAGCCATGGCTCCGGTTGCCTTGGCTTCTTCTATTCCCATAACGGATGTCACAACATCCATATCTTCTGCGATCTTCTCATTGACCGTTTTTTCGGCAGCGGCTATCTGTTCCGCAGTCATAGCCT
>CAMVDF010000150.1 GCA_947166195.1 uncultured Lachnospiraceae bacterium | reverse complement strand
AAGCTTTCTGGCTATGCCCATGAACTGCTTGTAAACCTCGGGCATATCCTCAGCAAGCTTTGAGATAGGCTGGGGTGTACGAACACCTGCAACCACGTCCTCGCCCTGGGCATTGATCAGGTACTCTCCGAATATTCCCTTTTCTCCCGTTGCGGGGTTTCTGGTGAAGGCCACGCCCGTACCGGACTTGTCGCCCATATTACCGAAAACCATGGACTGAACGTTTACTGCCGTGCCCCAGTCACCCGGGATATCGTTCATGCGGCGGTAAACAATGGCCCTCTCATTGTCCCATGACCTGAACACCGCACGCACAGCCTCGATCAGCTGTACCTTGGGATCCTGGGGGAAATCCTCTCCCATGGCATCCTTGTAGATGGCCTTGAACCTGCTTATCAGCTCCTTCAGATCATCTGCCGTCATATCGACATCAAACTTGATGCCCTTCTTTTCCTTGATCGCATCTATCTCTTTTTCAAAAAGGGACTTGCTCACTTCCATAACCACATCCGAGAACATCTGGATGAATCTCCTGTATGAGTCATAGGCAAATCTCGGATTTCCGGTCTTTTTCGCAAAGCCCTCCACCGAAATGTCGTTGAGTCCCAGATTCAGGATGGTATCCATCATACCCGGCATGGAAGCCCTTGCTCCCGAACGCACGGACACGAGCAGCGGATTGTTCACATCCCCGAACTTTTTGCCCTGCTTTTCCTCAAGCCACTTCAGAGCATCAAAGATCTGCTCCTGGATCTCCACCGGAATCTCACGGTTTCTCTCGTAGTACTCGGTACAGGCCTCCGTAGTGATGGTAAAGCCCTGAGGTATGGGTAATCCCAGGTTTGTCATCTCCGCGAGTCCCGCTCCTTTGCCGCCAAGCAGATTTCTCATGCCGGCGTTTCCTTCATGGAAGTAATAGACCCATTTCTTCATTCTAAGAAAATCCCCTTTCTATAAGTATGCGCATAATAAAAAACGCGTTCTTATTATACAACATCCGTCCGTATCACACAACCGCGTTACTGTTGTATCAGGTGTATCAGAGGGACGGTTCTCTGTTTCAGGATCCGTATCAGAGGGACGGTTCTCTGTTTCAGGATCCGCCACAAAACCCGTGAAACGTTGATGGATACTGACGTAACAGAGAACCGTCCCCTGTGTCGCCGTGCCGGATTTTGTGCTATTATATACCTCATGAAGCTTATCAGGAAATTTATACCTTACTACAAACCATATATCGGGGTTTTTTTGCTCGATCTTTTCTGCGCTACCGTGCTGTCGCTGATCGACCTTGCCTTCCCGCAGTTTCTGAGGTTTCTCCGGAGCACGCTGTTTTTGCGTTCCCCCCGGGAGATCATGTCAAAGCTTGGGATCCTCGCACTTGTTCTTATTATCATGTATGTGATAAGAATGTTTTGCAGATGGTATGTCACCTACCAGGGGCATATGATGGGTGCGCGGATGGAATCGCAGATGCGCCATGATCTGTTTGAAAGGTTTGAAGCCTTCTCTTTTTCTTATTATGATACCCATAATACGGGCGAGATGATGGCCAAGCTCGTGTCCGATCTCTTTGACATCTCGGAGCTGGCCCACCACGGACCGGAAAATATCTTCATCTCCGTCATAAAGCTTATCGGATCCCTCATCCTGCTGTTTTGCATCAATATCCCGCTGACTGCCTGTCTTGCCGTCATGGGTCTTTTCATGGGTATCTTCACCTTCACGCAGAACAGACGGATGCGGGCAACCTTTGACGATAACCGCGTAAAAGTGGCGGGGATCAACTCATCCTTGCCGGATACTCTCTCCGGGATCAGGGTTGTGAAATCCTTTGCTGGCGAAGAGATCGAAAAAGAGAAATTTGACAGGAGCAATCTGGCCTTCCTTGATTCGAAAAAAGACAACTACCGGCAGATGTCTCTCTTCTTTTCCGGAAACAGTCTGTTTGAAGGTCTGATGTATGTGACGGTGCTTGTGGCGGGAGGCTTTCTCATTGCAAAAGGCTCGCTTTCCGGCGAAGATCTGGCCATATATGCACTCTACATCAGCATCTTCATCAATCCCATAAATGTGCTCGTGGAGTTTACCGAGCTGCTTCAGAAGGGACTTGCAGGTTTTCAAAGATTCAATGAAGTGATGGAGACCATGCCTGAGATAACCGACAGGCCGGATGCGGTAGAGCTTGAGGGAGTGATCGGAGTCATTGATTATACCGATGTCAGTTTTTCCTATGAGAACGACGAAAATGTGCTTCGGCACATAGATCTGCACATAGATGCCGGAAGATCCGTTGCCATAGTCGGGCCTTCAGGCGGAGGCAAGACTACTCTGTGCTCGCTGCTTCCTAGGTTTTATGATGTGTCCGAAGGCAGCGTAAAGATAGACGGCATCGATGTTCGCGAGGTGACCCAGAGATCGCTGCGTTCCTTCATCGGCATCGTCCAGCAGGATGTCTATCTGTTCAACGGGACCATCCGTGAAAACATAGCCTACGGCCGGCCGGGCGCATCTGATGAGGATATAATAAAAGCGGCCACAGAAGCCGATCTGCTCGATCTTTTGCAGGAGCTTCCCGAAGGCCTTGATACACAGGTGGGAGAACGGGGAGCCAGACTCTCCGGCGGCCAGAAGCAGCGCATCGCAATAGCGCGAGTCTTCCTGAAAAATCCGCCCATACTGATACTTGATGAAGCAACCAGCGCCCTTGATAACGAAAGTGAGCGCTTCATCCAGGACAGTCTCGAAAAGCTTGCCATCGGCAGGACCACCATTACCATAGCCCACAGGCTGTCCACCATCCTCGGAGCCGATGAGATCATCGTCCTTGACAGCGACGGCATCAAAGAGCGCGGAACACACCGTGAACTGATCAGACAGGGAGGACTGTACGAAAAATACTACCGGATGCAGCTGAGCGCAATCTAACCTGTTTCAGAGGGACGGTTCTCTGTTTCAGAGGGACGGTTCTCTGTTTCGAAATCCACCAATAATCCCGTGAAACGCTGATGAATACTGGTGTAACACAGAACCGTCCCCCTGATACACACACTTTACAAAGCAAACAAATGTTCGTATACTGTAGATATGAGTACGGAAAAACGAACCTATATCGCGATCGACCTCAAATCCTTCTATGCCTCGGTGGAGTGTGTGGAAAGAGGCCTCGATCCCCTAAATACAAATCTCGTGGTGGCAGATGAAAGCCGGACCGAAAAGACCATCTGTCTGGCTGTATCGCCATCTCTCAAGGAATGCGGGATCCCCGGCAGACCCCGGCTTTTTGAAGTGATCCAAAAGGTCGGGGAGGTAAATAAAGACCGCCTGCGAACGGCCCGGATCAGTGAGTTTACCGGGGAAAGCGTACAAAAGGACGAACTTGAGACCGATCCTTCACTGAAGCTTTCATATATCACAGCCGTCCCCAGGATGACCCTGTACAAAAATTACAGTTCAAAGATCTTTTCCATATATTTAAGATATGTATCCGCCGAGGACATCCACATCTATTCCGTGGATGAAGTCTTCATGGACATCACGCATTACCTCGGCATATATCAGATGACACCCCACGAACTCACGATAAAGATGATACGCGAAGTCCTGAAGGAGACGGGAATAACCGCCACAGCAGGCATCGGCACAAACATGTACCTGTGCAAGATCGCCATGGACATAGTGGCAAAGCATATGAAACCGGATGCTGACGGGGTCAGGATAGCCGAACTTGATGAGATGAGCTACAGGCGTTTATTATGGGACCATCAGCCGTTAAAAGATTTCTGGCGCATCGGCCGAGGCTACAGCGAAAGACTCGCCTCCTGCGGGCTTTTCACCATGGGCGACATCGCACGCTGCTCCATCGAAAACGAGGAGATCCTCTACAGGCTTTTCGGCATCAACGCCGAGCTTTTGATCGACCATGCCTGGGGATACGAGCCCTGCACCATGGAGGCCATCAAAAGCTATGTGCCGGAAAACAATTCATTGAGCATCGGTCAGGTCCTGAAGGAACCCTACACCATCAAAAAAGCCCGCATCATCGTGCAGGAAATGGCAGATTCCCTGTCCCTCGACCTCATGAAAAAAAACCTGGTCACGGACCAGATCGTACTCTCTCTCGGCTACGACAAAACCAGTATTGATAATAAAACCGCATACAAAGGCGAAACCGCTACCGACTACTACGGAAGGACCGTTCCGAAGCACGCTCACGGATCCGAAAATACCGGTACATACACCATGACATCCGCTGTGATAATCGAAACTGCCATGAAGATCTTTGACAGGATCGCCAGCGACGGCCTTTTTGTCAGGCGCGTGAACATCGTCGCAAACCACGTCATCCCTCCGGAAAGGATCCCCGAAAAAGATGAGAGCTACGAGCAGATGGATCTTTTTTCGATGATACCGTCAAAGACCGGACCTGAAAACAGGGATGCCGCACTCGAAAAAGAAAGACTTGAAAAGGAAAAGGCAATCCAGAAGGCCGTACTTGAGATCAAAAGCCGCTACGGCGGGAACGCCGTGCTGAAGGGCACGAATTTCATGGAAGGAGCTACGGGAAGGGAAAGAAATGAACAGGTCGGAGGACACAGAGCATAATAAATACGCTGATATCATCGATATGGACCGGCCGGTATCAAAAACCCGGCCGCATATGTCCATGCGCGACAGAGCCGCCCAGTTCGCACCCTTTGCCGCCCTGACGGGACTCGAGGAAGAACTTGAAGAAACCGCGGCAAAGTGGGAGGAAGGCTTCAGGTGAGGTTCTCTTTTATTATCACGGAAGTATGGTTGTACGGGACCTCTATACC
Source organism: uncultured Lachnospiraceae bacterium (assembly GCA_947166195.1). Lineage (GTDB taxonomy): Bacteria > Bacillota > Clostridia > Lachnospirales > Lachnospiraceae > NK4A144. The sequence continues at coordinate 954 of CAMVDF010000150.1, read as the reverse complement.
GTTTTCTGTCAGCGCCTCAAATACGCGCGTGTAAATGTCATCCTTCAGCTTTTCGGTTGATACCTTTGGAAGGTAGTATACCGTGACTGCCATAATAAGGGCGCTGTCGGACAGATCTATGAAATATATCGGACCGTAATCCGACGTCCCGTCCGCCTGTTTTTTTCCGGGAATGGTGTAGGGACTGTCCTTGATGGTGTCATATATGATCTTTTTGGTTTTTTCTATGTCACATCCGTAATCAACGGGAAACCTGAAGGAGCAGGATCTTTCAACATCGCCGAAACTGTAATTTATTATGGAAGCAGCATTGATCCTGCTGTTGGGAATGACTATGCGAATGGTATCAAGTCCTCTTAAGACCACATGGCGCATGGTGATGGACTCAACGATCCCGAAGGTCCCGTTTTCAAGTTCTATCCTGTCCCCCAGATCAAAAGGCTTGTAGATGCTGATGAGAAATCCTGAAAGGATATCCTTGATCACATCCTGTGCCGCAAAGCCGATGACACCGGTGATGACCGCCGCACTGCCAAGCAGCGACCTTCCCAGATTGTCCCAGCCCAGTATGGATATGGCGATGAACGCCACGAGACCGACCCGTACGGTTCTTTCAAGAAACTCCAGGTGGATCCTGCGCCCCTGCTTTTTTTCAAGGACACGGAATATCTTCCGGGTGATAAACTTCAGCAGCTTGTAGAGCAGAAGATACATCAGCACCACGGCTGCCAGCACCACAGCCAGAACAAGGACCGTTAACGCTGAGGACTGAAGCCAGGAAAAGCCCTGCCCCATCAGATATTTGTTTACCGTATCAAAAACATCTTTCATTTATCAGTAACTCTCCGTTCCGTCCCCAATGATATCACTTTTTTTTTCACAAGTCGACCGGGGCTGTATCACGGGGACGGTTCTCTGTTTCACTTTTGTTTCACGGGGACGGTTCTCTGTTTC
>CAMVDF010000149.1 GCA_947166195.1 uncultured Lachnospiraceae bacterium | reverse complement strand
ATCCAGTTTTCTGATCTTCTTCACATTCTCATCCAGCTTCTTCTGGTCATCTCCCGCCTCTGCAAGATCCTCCACGCAAAGCGCCATGCTTCCGACAGGATAGAGAGTGAACATCGCGGTGATCGTCGTCTGATAGGAAAGGATCAGTATGAAGAACCCGGCCAAAATCAGCACGGCCCTGAATACAAAATCAGACATCTGCTCTCTCAGATAGTCCAGGGAGACATCCGCACCGACATAGCCCACGGTCTGATCGCGGGAGTTTTTCACCGAATGATATACGGTCACCACCCATCCGCTCTTGTCCTTTGATTCTATAGGTTCTATCTCGCCTCCCTCAAGGAGTGTCGGCATATAGGGCTCAAAGGCCTTTTCTATCTCTATCACATCTCCGGGCTCATAGGCGGGAACATCCTGTGTATCCAGGTCAAAGGCCACATGACACCCGTCCTCCCTGACCTTTATCACATACAGATACTCCACTCCCGGCGAATTGTCCCTGATCTTTTGCAGCATCTGCCGGGTCTTTTCATAGTCGGGAACCTTCCATCCGCTGCTGATATAGTCATCCATCCTGTTTCCATCCACTACTGTGGCAGCAAAGGCGACGGCGCTTTGGGCATTTTTTGTCTTTTCCTCTTTTTCATCTCCATAATAATAACGGATCACTATAACCCCCATTATGGTGACGGAAATGACAAGCACACTCATGAGTGAAATGGAAGACCTTGCGACTATGGAAAACCCCGCCTTCCTGCTCCATTTCCGCAAGTCTCTTTTTTCATTATCCGAAAGAGGTCTCTGCCTCCAGCCCCTGTCTCTGATCTTTTCCAGAAAGCTTTCGGGCATGACTGAAAAAATGACCGCAGCCAGTGTGACGGTCAGACCCTTATCTACGATGTTCAAAAGGATGTTTACCAGAAGAAAGGCCGCAAAGGCACCAAGACCCGTAGCCTGTGAAAAAGAAGCGGACATTTCCGCCACAGCCTCATTCTGGGGCTGTCCGTAAAGTCCCCACTGTATGAGGGCAGACAAAACTCCGCAGAAAAGTGATGTGATACCTGCAAGGACGGCAACACCTGCCGGCTTTTTCACACTGAAGCGCCTGACATACCATGATGCCAAAAGGGCGATCAGCGCATGGACCACCACAAAATACAGCGCATCCTCATTGAAAAATACGCAGGCCACGTTCGTCGCGGCCGCGGTGATCACTCCCGGGAAAAAGCCTCCCGCCAATGATACGAGTATGGTTCCCGCAGTATCAAGAAAAAGCGGCAGGCCCGTCCTGTCCGCCTCAAAGGTCATCAAAACATTTGCTGCTATGCACGCGATCACAAAGAGTATGCTCTGCGGCCTGTTTTTGTATATCCTGCCGGATTTTCCGTCCTTATGCATATTCAAGATCTCTCCTCCGTATACAAAACAGTCCCTTCATCCCGGAACTATCTGCAACAAAGAAATTTTAGCATTTTTTTGCCGTTTCTACAACGATTCATAAATGTTCTGTATGTGTCACGGGGTCTGTCCCTGTGACGCACTGTCGTATTCTGCTATCACAGACTCCAGGATATCGCAGGCTGCTTCCACCGTGTTTTTGCATCTGACCTGGGGATCAAAGGACTGGGGCTTGATCTCTTTGCAGAGGACAGAGCCGTATTTTTTGTTAAACTCCTGCATGAGCCTTATGGTGACCGGCTTGATGTCGCTGCTCTCATGCGCCTTCTTTTCCACATATTTCATGGAAAGGACTGCCGCCGCCGCGATCACGGCGCCGCAGGTATTTCCCGTCTGTATCCCCGCGCCGAACACGCCATAGGAGATCATATCCCTGTCATGCAGGCCCAGATCGTAGTAATCATTTGCTGTCCTGATGAGCGTTTCCGCGCAGTTGTAGTTTCCTTCAAAATAATACTCTCCTATATTATCCTTTAACATCCTTCTTCCTCCTGTGATTGATCTGTAATTATGTACAGCTTGTGCATGGTCCCCGCTCCCGCAGGCCACCTCCCGTGCTCTGCGCTCCGGTAGGTGCTCGGCACGGGGTCCTTGCACAAACTGTCTGACTTAAAAAGTATATCATACAAATGCAGATATATGATATAATCGTGTCTGTACCAATCTCACACAAAGGAGACGACCATGCGATTATTCTTTTATGCCCTCAGAGACCACGACGAAATACACTATCTCGAAGAATGCGCCGAAAAATACGGTTTTGAATACGGATTTACATCGGAATACCCAAGCCCGGATAATCTCGATCTTGTGAAGAGTTATGAGGCGGTATCGATCATCACAAATCCCCTGGGACCGGAAATGCTTGACCGGATGAAGGAGCTCGGCGTGAAATACATCACCACCAGGAGTATAGGCTACGAACACATAGATGTTGTTCATGCCTACAGCATCGGTCTGAAGGTTGCTCATGTGACCTACGCACCGGAATCAGTGGCAGACTATACCATCATGATGATGCTCATAGCCTGCAGAAAGATGCCTTACATCATGCAGGGTGCCGCGGTACAGGATTTTTCGCTCAAGGGAAAGATAGGCCGCGAGATATCAGCCTCCACCATCGGAGTACTTGGAACGGGAAACATCGGAGCGACGGTGGTGAAGCACCTGTCCGGTTTCGGATGCAGGATACTCATGAATGATGTTTACGAAAAAGATGAACTGCGCGTTTACGGAAACTATGTCGACAAAGAAACCATTTATAAACAGTCCGACATCATCACCCTCCATGTTCCCGCTTACGCTGATAATTATCATATGGTTGACTCAAAGGCCATCGACACCATGAAGGACGGAGTGATCATTGTAAACTGCGCAAGAGGATCTCTGATCGATACATCCGCACTGATCAGCGCTCTTTGCTCGGGAAAGGTTGGCTTTGCTGCTCTTGACACCATTGAGAATGAGGCAGGTCTTTATTATCTGGACAGGTCAGGCGACATCCTGGATAACCCGGACCGCGCCGTGCTCCTGTCCATGCCAAATGTATATCTTACACCGCACATGGCATTCTATACCGAAAGGACCGTTTACGATATGATAAACAACGCCTGCATCGGTCTTTTGAATTTTGAAAAGGGAATAGAAAATCCCTTTGAAGTAAAACGAAGCTGAAGTGATCAGAACTTTATGATATCTGTTTTTTCGGACAGGCGGACCTTTGCCTGTCCGTTTTGCGTTTTGACGATATAGTCTCCCTTAAAGGCATCCACATCGGCATATCCGTTTTCATCCGTCACAAGTTCCGTATCGGTCCACCACTCTTTTCTGATGAGATTTTTCAATACATCATAGGCAGGTTTTTTCGAGTTGTCTTTTCTGACAAAACCGGAGGGCGCGCCAAGCCATGCCCCGTCCTTGTAATCCCAGGTCGTTATCGCTTCGACAAGAGGATGTGAAAAAAGTATCCTGTACATCTCCTCAACCTCCCGTGCCTGTCTTTCTTCTCCTTCCTTTGTTGTCGGCCATTCATCCACCTGCCAGTCATTCAGATCGACTATATGACCGGGCATCAGATCTCCGGAGATGAGAGTGTTTTCCGTGAAATGGATCGGCAGTCCGAAATGTTCAAATCTTGTCAGCACTTCATCGATCTTTTCCGCGCCCCAGTATCCCTGATGCTGATGTGACTGTATACCGATCGCGCTTATGGGTATGCCTGCATTCAGACAGCCGTCGATCAGTATCTCATAATCGATTCCCGTATTGAAGTCATTGATGAGAAGTGTTGCATCAGGATTAATTTCATGCGCTTTTTCAAAAACTTTTTTTACAAGTCCTATCCTGCCATTTTCTTTACACAGACGGGTGACCGCATTGTCATATTTATCAAATACGGGCATGATGACAACCTCGTTTATCACATCCCACATATCGATGATGCCCGCAAAATCTTTTTCTTCTCTTTCGATCCTTGCAAGCTGTTTTTCAAGTATTGTTTTATTATCATATTTCAAAAGCCAGTCCGCACAAACCGTATGCCAGCACAGAGGATGTCCCTTTAATGTGACTCCTTTTTCTTTTAAATATGATGCTGTCTTCATGAGCGAATCTTTATTTGTCCTTCCTTCTTCTCTTTCATAATTTCCCCAGTAAAAAGGAAGGGTCGCATAGTTGAAAATATCAAGCCAACTTTCCGCTGCTTCTTTGTTTTCATTTTTTCCCTCGGAAATATAAGGAATGAAAACAAAACCGCCGCATCCGAAAAGAAAACTGTGAGCTGTTTGTTTCAGCGAAACCCCTGTGTTTGCAAGGGGTGTGCCGTCCTGATTTTCAAACCTGATCCTCTTTTTTATCTTTCTGTGTGACAGATCTTTTTTGTATCCCGCCATTTTTACCTCCGTTTTTTTTTGTTTTTTTCGGTTATTATCCGGGAACAATTTTCAGGAAATATACTTTTTCCTTTGACCTTTTCAACTCTATGCCCTATAATCAGTTTTGACAAGTGAAAAAAATTTTTCATAATATTAACTTGATCGAACATTTTTAGGAGGAGAGAAAAATGGCAGCAAAGAAAACTGCAACAGCAAAACCCGCTGCAGCAAAGGCAGCAGCAAAGAAGGCTCCGGCAAAAAAAGCTCCGGCAAAGAAGCCCGTAAAGGCAGCAGCAAAAAAGACTACAACAGCAAAGAAGGCAGCTCCTGCAAAGCTTACTCCTGCAGCACAGGAAAAACTCAAAGCAGAGAACGCAGCATTGAAGCTTCGCATCAAGGCTTTGGAAAAAGTTTTGAAGGACACAGTCAAAAACATCAACAAGGCTCTTTGATCAACGCACAACTAAGATCCGCCGGTCGCAAAAACGATCAGCGGATCTTTTTTGTTTTCTGTTTCTTTAACAGAAAATTATGATAAAATACTGTTGTGTCTGTTTCTTCTCTTATCAAAAGAACAGGTCATCAAAAAATCTCATTTGAGCATTCGGAGAAAAAACATGAAAAGATATCTTTCCGTTTTTATTATGCTGATCCTGTGTATGACTCTGGCTTCCTGTGCCGGTGCAGGAAATACATATGCGAAAAAAAATAAAAGTGAAAATGCGGCAAAAGAAACACCGGCCGATAACGCTGAAAATGAAAAAGCGATAGAGGACACCATGCAAAAGATCACTGCCGATGTGACGGCGGATGATCTTGCCATAGATCCCGAAGAGAGCGATAACACAAATCATGATCCGGATCATGAAGAGATCGCCGGCTCCTCCTACAGGATCGCCATGGTGACTGACAGTGCGGGCATCAATGACCACTCGTTCAACCAGGGTGCCTGGGAAGGACTGACAAAACTAAATGAAGACACTGGTGCGACCGTGAAATACATGGGCACAAAAACCGAAGCAGATTATATCATGAACATTGAGTCTCTCATCAAGGAAGACTATACCTTCATCTGGGGCATCGGTTACGAAAGTGCGGACTCGATCATGACGGAAGCAAAAAAACATCCCGAAACAAAATTTGCGATCATCGATCAGGCACTTGCCGATCCCGTGGAAAATGTTACCGGCGTAACCTTCCGGGCAGAGGAGCCCTCATTCATGGCAGGCTACATCGCATGCGCCGTAACCCAGAGCGGACAGGTAGGTTTCATCGGAGGAGTTCCGGGCGACACCATTGATGCTTTCCAGTACGGATTTCAATCCGGTGTTGCCTACGCAAACAAAGAACTCGGAAAGAATGTTACCGTTGATGCAAAATATACAGGGTCATTCACGGAAAAGGACAAGGCTTATGAGATCGCAAAAAACATGTACTCCGAAGGAACCGTTG
>CAMVDF010000148.1 GCA_947166195.1 uncultured Lachnospiraceae bacterium | reverse complement strand
CATAGTATTTGATGACGGCGCGCCCGCATCCGATGAGTCGGCAGTGATCACATCCGGAATGGTGATAGACGGAAACATTACCTCAGACGGATCTCTTGAGGTCCTCGGATCGGTCACAGGCAATATCACCATCAAAGGCAAACTCACCATATCCGGCATGATCAAGGGTGATTCCAAGGCAGCCGAGATCTTTGCGGATTCGGCAAAGATCACCGGTATGGTCATGAGTTCGGGATCAGTGAAGGTCGGCCAGGCTTCGGTGATACTCGGAAACATCATCGCAAAGTCAGCGGTGATCGCCGGAGCAGTCAAGGGAGACATAGATGTACAGGGTCCCGTTGTGCTCGACACCTCAGCCATTGTGATGGGCAATATCAAGTCGAAGACCGTACAGATAAACAACGGAGCCGTTGTTGAGGGACACTGCTCACAGACCTACGCAGAGGTCAATCCCACATCCTTCTTTGAAGAGATGAAGTGATATCAGGGTCAAAAGTCCGTCCACACGACAAGCTTGCTTGTCGGTGGGGATGAGACTTTATGACCCGCCCCAACATGAGCAAGAAGCGGGGGAGGGGCCCCGCGAATTGCGAATGGTGGGACGGATTGTGGGAGTGCGAAGCACGAAGCAATCCGGATATCAGTTATAGTATAAGCATGAGGATGACTGATGAAGAGAATACTGTTAAAACTCTCCGGAGAAGCTCTCTCCGGAGGCAAAGGCACCGGCTTTGACGAGGCCTTCATAGAAAGCATTGCCGGACAGGTCAAAAAACTTTGCGATGACGGCATAGAAGTAGGTATCGTTACCGGCGGCGGAAACTTCTGGCGCGGCAGGACCTCGGAAAATATAGACCGGGTCAAGGCGGACCAGATAGGGATGCTCGCAACGGTTATGAACTGCATCTATGTTTCGGAGATATTCAGGTCAAAGGGCATGAGGACCGCAGTGCTCACACCCTTTGAGTGCGGCTCCTTCACAAAGCTCTTTTCAAAGGACCGCGCATCAAAATACTTTGCAAAGGGAATGGTGGTATTTTTTGCCGGAGGCACGGGACATCCCTATTTTTCGACTGATACGGGTGCGGTTCTCCGCGCCGTGGAAACGGACTGCGACATGATACTTCTGGCAAAGGCAGTGGACGGAGTATACGACAGCGATCCCAAGAAAAATCCCGATGCAAAGAAGTTTGACACTCTCTCCATCAGGGAGGTCATTGACAGGGAACTTATGGTAGTGGATCTGACTGCATCCATCATGGCCATGGAAAACAAAATGCCCATGATGGTATTCGGACTGAATGAGAAGGACAGCATCATAAACGCGGTAAACGGTGATTCAAACGGGACCATGATCACGGTCTGAAAAGGAAGGATCAGGTCTTTAAAGAGGATGGCCGCCATGGCGGCTCATAAATACGGAGGGTCCTTATTATGGATGACAGAATCTCGGTATACGAAACAAAAATGCAGAAGTCCCTTGACAATCTGGACGGAGAATATGCAGGCATCAGGGCCGGCAGGGCCAACCCGCATATCCTCGACAAGCTGAGGGTTGATTACTACGGAACTCCCATGCCGATCCAGCAGGTCGGAAATGTGGCAGTGCCCGAGGCAAGGGTCATCACCATCACTCCGTGGGAAAAGACCATGCTCAAGGAGATAATAAGAGCGATCGAGACTTCAGACATCGGCATCAATCCCGGAAATGACGGAAGCACGATAAGGCTCGTATTTCCGGAGCTTACCGAGGAGCGCAGGAAGGAACTGTGCAAGGAGGTAAAGAAAAAGGGCGAGGAATGCAAGGTTGCCATCAGAAATATCAGGCGCGACGGCAATGATGCCCTGAAAAAGCTTTCAAAGACCGAGATCTCCGAGGACGAGATCAAGGATCTGCAGGACGAGCTGCAAAAGCTGACCGATAAATATGTGAAAAAAGTGGACGATATGGCGGCCACAAAGGAAAAGGAAATAGTTACGATCTGATGAACGTACCCGAGCATATAGCCATAATACTGGATGGCAACGGCAGATGGGCAAAATCAAAGGGTATGCCGAGAAACTACGGGCATACGATGGGCGCAAAAAACGTTGAAAATATCTGCCGCGCCTGCCATGACATAGGGGTCAGGTACCTGACGGTATATGCCTTTTCGACGGAAAACTGGAAGAGATCCGATGATGAAGTCTCGGCCATCATGAAGCTGCTTCGCGGATACCTGAGGACCTGCTTCAAGCTGGCGGATGACAATGATATGTGCGTGAGGGTCATCGGGGACATCACAAGGCTTGAAAAGGACATGCAGGATACCATATTGAGGCTTGAGGAACATACAAAGGATCACGACGGGCTGTACTTTACCATCGCTTTGAATTACGGTTCAAGGGATGAGATGGTCCGGGCGGTAAACCGGATCATAAAAGACCGTGAAAACGGCCTCATTGAAGGCGATATTACCGAAGAGATCTTTAATTCCCGCCTCGACACCGCGGGGATCCCGGATCCCGATCTTCTCATCAGGACTTCGGGTGAGGAGAGGCTTTCAAATTTCCTGCTGTGGCAATGCGCATATACCGAGTTTTATTTCACCGATGTACACTGGCCTGCCTTTGACAGGGATGAACTGATGAAGGCGGTTGAAGCATACAGCGAAAGGAACAGACGCTATGGCGGGATTTAGGACGAGAGTATTGAGTGCCGTTGTACTTGTGGCGGTTCTCGGTCTGGCTCTGTTTTACGGAGGCGTCTGGCTTTGGGCGCTTCTTTTATTTCTGTCCGAAGCCGGTCTGTTTGAGTTTTACAGGGCAGTCAGAAAAAAAGAAAAGAAGGACAGAAAGGTCACCGCTACAGAGTTCGTGGGCTACATCGGCTGTCTTTTTTATTATCTTGTGATGCTTTTTTCGGGATCGGAGGAGCACCTTTTCTACACGGTGATCGGAGTCCTGATCCTGCTCATGTTCGTTTTTGTGGCGAGATATCCGGAATATGACAGTGATGAGTTCATCAGGGCATATTTCGGAGTGATCTATGTCTGTGTGACCCTGTCCTTTGTATACATGATAAGGACCGGTGTGCATGGTAAATACATCGTCTGGGTGATCTTCATCAGCTCCTGGATCTGCGACACCTGCGCATATCTCGTCGGTGTTCTCATCGGAAAACACAAGCTTGTGCCGCGGCTGAGCCCCAAAAAGTCGGTGGAAGGTGCCATCGGCGGAGTTGCCGGAGCGTCGCTTGTGGGTTATCTTTTCGGGACATACACCGGCATGGGCGGTATGAGTGTCATGATAATAAGTGCGATCGGCGCCGTGATCTCCCAGTTCGGAGACCTGACCGCATCAGCCCTCAAAAGGAGCCATGATATCAAGGATTACGGAAAGATCATACCGGGGCACGGAGGGATACTGGACAGGTTTGATTCCGTGATAATAACCTCGGCTGTGACATATATTTTATCGAGATTATTGATCGGATAATATATGAGATCAACTTAAGCAGTGAATTCTTTCTCAAGGCTCCCGCAGGTCACCCCCCATACCTTGCGCTCCGGTTGGTGCTCGGCATGGGGCCCCCCTGCTCGCGCTTGGGAGTTAGACTTTGGCTTAAGTTGATCCGGGAAATATATATGGGATCAACTTAGTCGGTGAAAAGGAATAATGAGTATGAAAAATATAACCATCCTCGGTTCGACGGGGTCGATAGGTGAGCAGACCCTTGATATAGTGAGAAATAATAAGGACAGGTTTTCGATCCGCGCCCTTGCGGCAAAGAGCAGCACAAAGAGGCTTGAGGAGCAGATCCGTGAGTTTGAGCCAAAGTGCGCCGTCCTCTATGATGAGGAGGCGGCAGCCGATCTCAAAGAAAAGGTAAAGGACACTTCCTGCAGGGTACTTTCGGGCATGGAGGGCCTCAAAGAGGCGGTACATCTTGAGGGTACGGATGTTGTCGTCGGTGCGATGGTGGGCATGATCGGGATAGAGCCTGTGATGGAGGCCATCAATGCAGGGTGCGACATAGCCCTTGCAAACAAGGAGACTCTGGTCTGCGCAGGCCATATCATCATGGAACTTGCAAGGCAAAAAAAGGTCGGGATCATCCCGGTGGACAGCGAGCATTCCGCTATTTACCAGTCACTTCGCGCAGGAGAGAAGGGAGAGGTTGAAAAGATCCTTCTCACTGCTTCAGGCGGCCCGTTTTTCGGAAAAAAGAAAGAGGAGTTAAAGGATATCACGGTAAAGGATGCCCTGAAGCACCCCAACTGGGATATGGGAGTGAAGGTCACCATAGACTCGGCATCCCTTGTAAACAAGGGTCTTGAAGTCATGGAAGCCCACTGGCTTTTTGATGTGGACATTGATGATATCGAGGTGGTGGTCCATCCCCAGAGCATCATCCATTCCATGGTACAGTTTCGCGACGGCGCGGTGATCGCCCAGCTCGGGATCCCGGATATGCACCTTCCGATCCAGTATGCCCTGACTGTTCCCGAAAGGATAGGACTTGCAGGCAAAAGACTTGATTTTTTCGACCTTCAGAAACTGACGTTTTTCAGGCCCGATACCGATACTTTCAAAGGCCTGAAGCTTGCATTGCGCTCAGCAAAGGCGGGCGGGCTTTTGCCCACTGTCTTTAATGCCGCAAATGAGGTCGCGGTAAAGGCCTTTGCGGAGGAAAAGATAGGATTTACACAGATCCCCGAACTGATAGAGGATGCAATGGACAATGTCACACTTCCGGCTCAGACGGATCTTTCCGGGATCATGCAGGCAAGGGATGCGGCATTTGAGTATACGAAAGGCAGATTGTCATGCTGATAAAGCTTTTGATCTTTTTCATCATCTTTTCAGTTATAGTTATAGTTCACGAGGGCGGCCACTGCATCATAGGAAAAGCCAACGGTATAGGTGTCAGGGAGTTTGCCATCGGACTTGGTCCTACTATTGTAGGATTTAATAAGAACGGGACGAAATATTCCATCAAAGCCCTTCCCTTTGGAGGAGTGTGCATATTTGAAGGTGACGACGGAGATGAGAGCTCTCCAACATCCTTCAGGAATGCCTCCGTCTGGGGACGGATCGCGACTGTCGCAGCCGGCCCTCTGATGAATTTCGTACTGGCCTTTTTCCTCTCGGTGATCGTCATATCAGCCTCCGGCTACGATACACCCGTCCTCCACAGCGTCATTGAGGGTTATCCTGCCGAGGAAGCGGGACTTATGGCCGGAGACGAGATAGTAAAGATCAACGGAAAAAGGATAGAGATATATCGTGATATCACCCTCTGGACCATGTTCAATACCGAAAAGAGCGCAACCGTCACCTACAAACGCGACGGAAAGCTCTACGAGACCGTCATAACCCCGAAATACAGTGAAGAAGACGGCAGATACCTCTTTGGCTTCAGGGGCCCCGCGGAATATGTGAAGGGAAATCCCTTTTCCGTTATCAAATACAGCGCAATAGAGGTCAGATACTGGCTTGAAGCCTCGGTGAAGAGCGTATGGATGCTCGTCAGGGGAAAATACAGCGTAAACGATCTTTCCGGCCCGGTGGGTGTGGCAAAGGTCGTGGGCGATGTCTAGGACTAATCGAGGCATGAAGGATTTTATTATGTATGGCTCAATCTCCTGAGCCTTTCAACTCTTCTGACCGCAAATCTGGGTGTCATGAACCTCCTGCCTTTTCCTGCCCTTGACGGCGGCAGACTCGTGCTTTTGTTCATCGAGGCTTTGACAAAAAAGAAGCCTTCGACAAAAGTGGAGGGAGTGATCAATCTCATAGGCATGTCGTTTCTCATGG
>CAMVDF010000147.1 GCA_947166195.1 uncultured Lachnospiraceae bacterium | reverse complement strand
GCTCTGTGTTCTTTTGCAGGGGCAGGAGATACTGCTGACGGATACGGTCGGTTTCATCAATAAACTTCCACACAACCTGGTGGATGCTTTCAGGAGTACACTTGAAGAGGCAAAATATGCAGACATACTGATCCATGTGGTTGATGCATCCGACCCGAATGCTGATATGCATATGGAGGTGGTTTACAGGACTCTCCGTGAACTGGAAATAACAGGGAAGCCGGTTCTGACCGTATTTAACAAAATGGATCTGGCAGACGGGGAGAATGTCCTGAGAGATGACAGGGCGGATATAACGGTGAAGACATCCCTGAAAAACGGGGATGGCAGGGAAGCCCTCCTTGAAAAGATCGCCGAACTCATAGAGAGGGATCAAAGACATATCGAGGTGCTCCTGCCGTACAATGAAGCAGAAAAGCTTTCACGGATCCGGAGCAGAGGAAGGCTGATCCGTGAAGAATACCTTCCGGAAGGGATCATGGTGGAAGCATATGTACCGGGCAGTATCCGGATACCTGAGGCAAAGGATGAGCATCAGAAGCAGGGAAATCCTGAGGGGAAGATATCACACGATGAAGAAGGCTGAAAAATGAAAAAAGAAGAAAAGACAAATGTAATGCGCTTTCTTGACAGCAGGAAGGTGCCGTATGAAAGCCACTCCTACGAACCTGATGCAGGTTTGAGCGGAGAGCAGATCGCAGGAATACTCGGAGAGGAGCCACAAAAGGTTTTCAAGACGCTTGTGACGCAGGGAAGATCCGGTTCTTATTATGTATTTGTTGTTCCGGTAAGGGAGGAACTGGATCTGAAAAAGGCGGCCAAAGCCGCAAAAGAAAAGTCCATCAGCATGATCAGGCAAAAGGAACTGCTTCCGTTGACGGGCTATGTTCATGGAGGCTGTTCTCCTGTCGGGATGAAGAAGCAGTTTCCGACATTTATCCACGAGAGCGCACCCGGGTTTGAAAAGATCTTTGTCAGCGCCGGGAAGGTGGGATTTCAGATAGAGCTGTCTCCGGCTGATCTGATCAGCGCGGCCGGATGTACGATCGCGGATATTGTATAGAAAATGCCTTAAGGAGTAGTATAAAGATGAAATACGAAAAGAAGATCAAACTTAAAAACGGCAGGGAGGCCGTGATACGAAACGGCAATGAACCGGACGGAAAAGAGGTTTTTGAGGTCTTTAACAGGACACATGCCCAGACTGATTTTCTTTTATCTTATCCGGATGAAAACAGCTTCGACCCGGAGCAGGAAGCCCGGTTTCTCGCGGAAAAAACCATGAGCCCGGATGAAGCAGAGCTCGTTGCCGTAGTCGACGGAAGGATCGCAGGGACCGCGGGTATTGAGGCTGTTGGGAAAAAATACAAGCTGAAGCACAGGGCAGAACTGGGCATCGGTATTCTGGAGGAATACTGGGGACTCGGATTGGGGAGAGCTTTGACTGAGGCCTGTATTCAATGTGCAAGGGATGCCGGATACCATCAGCTGGAATTGAATGTTGTGGCTGAAAACGACAGGGCTTTGTCCCTGTACAGGAGTCTGGGATTTGTTGAGTTCGGGCGCAATCCCGGAGGTTTTAATTCACGGGTATCCGGTTACCAGGAACTGGTTTATATGCTGCTGAAGCTGTAGGCAGCATCAGGCGGAAAAGCTCTTTGAGATAATAAAAGATCGGGTGGACCAATGAAGATCCTTACAGTATCCGAAGTATTAAAGGAAAAATACGGGGAAAAGGTATACCGTCTGGCGCTTTCCTCCGGCTGTACCTGCCCGAACAGGGACGGGACCGTCGGATACGGAGGCTGCACCTTTTGCTCCGGCAGCGGTTCCGGAGAGTTTGCGGCAAAACCCGCGCCGGTGGATGTCCAGATAGAGGAAGCCAAAAAACTGATCAGGAAGAAAACGGATGCCCAAAAATTCATAGCATATTTCCAGTCGTTTTCCAATACATACGCAGATACGGACTACCTCCGGAAGATCTATACGCAAGCCATAAACCGGGAAGAGATCGTGATCCTTGCAATAGGGACAAGACCCGACTGCATTAGCTCTGAAACCTATGAACTTCTGAAGGAACTGAATGGGATCAAACCCGTATGGATAGAGCTCGGTCTTCAGACGATCCATGAAAAGACGGCACGCTCGGTCAACAGAGGATATCCCATCTCTGTATTCGAAGACACCTATAATAAGCTGAAAAATGCAGGGCTTGAGGTGATCGTGCATGTGATCCTCGGTCTCCCGGGAGAGACAAGACAGGACATGCTTGAGACCGCAGGCTATCTTGGCAGGCTGGACCCGGTGCCTGACGGAGTCAAGCTTCACATGCTCCAGATATTACGGGGAACAAAGCTTGCAGAGGAATACCTGAAGGATCCGTTTCCTTTGATGACGCTTGATGAATACTGCGATCTTATTATCAGCTGTCTGCAGCTTCTGGATCCCAAAACGGTGATCCATAGGATGACGGGAGACGGCCCGAAAAATCTGCTGATAGCGCCGGAATGGTGCGCGGACAAGAAAAAAGTGATCAACACGCTGTACAAAAGGATA
This sequence comes from uncultured Lachnospiraceae bacterium, assembly GCA_947166195.1. Classification (GTDB taxonomy): domain Bacteria; phylum Bacillota; class Clostridia; order Lachnospirales; family Lachnospiraceae; genus NK4A144. The sequence continues at coordinate 3,300 of CAMVDF010000147.1, read as the reverse complement.
GCACAGTATTGAGGCAATCCTTTATTATGGTAGTATAATAAAAACGGCGTTTTGTAAGAGGCGGGAGCAGATGATATCGGTTCTTTGTTACGGCGATTCAAATACATATGGTTACGTTCCGGAGACGGGGATGAGGTATCCGAAGGATGTGCGTTATCCCGGCAGGCTGCAGATGCTTTTGGGAGACGGGTATTCGGTCATCGAGGAAGGCTGCAACGGACGGACTACGATCCATGACGATCCGGTGGACGGATGGAAAAACGGTCTTGATTATCTGAAGCCGTGCCTGAATTCGCACAAGCCCGTAGACATCGTTGTACTGATGCTCGGAAGCAATGATCTCAAGGCTACATTTCACCTGACGGCAGAGGAGATCGCACAAGGAGCGGCAAAGCTTGTGGAAGTGATAAGGGATTTCACGCAGGAAAAACAGGGTTTTATTCCAAAGATAATACTTGTGTCCCCGCCAGAGATCGGAAAGGGTATCAGGACGTCTCCGTTTTACGGGGCATTTTACGAGGATGCCATCGGTGAATCAAAGAAATTTCCGGAGTATTACAAAAAGGTGGCACAAAGGTACGGCTGTGTTTTCCTCGACGCTGCAAAATATGTCAGACCTTCGGAGACGGATTCCCTGCACCTGACACAAAGAGGACATCAAAGGCTTGCGGAAAAGCTGTTTGAAATAATAAAAGATGAAGTTCAAAAAAACTGTTGACAAAAGAATGAAATGAGTTTATAGTTACGAACCATAAAGAGCAAAGGCGCTTTGGACGAAAGTCCGGAGCGCCTTTTTCGTTGCATTCAGGATTTTCAGGTGGCGCGGACTTGAAAGTGCGGATGTATCAAAAAGATCTCAAGGAGGAAAAAGATTATGGAAAAAACGATCCCTGAACTTTTCGGAAGTCTCGTTTTCAGCGACAAGATCATGAGAGACAAGCTTCCGAACGATATGTACAAAGCACTCAGAAAGACGATCGACAATAATACACACCTGGAGCTTGATGTGGCAAATGCAGTCGCAGTAGCCATGAAGGAATGGGCAGTTGAAAACGGAGCCACACATTATACCCACTGGTTCCAGCCCATGACGGGTTACACAGCGGAAAAGCATGACAGCTTCATCTGCCCGGTAGGACAGGGCGAAGTTATTATGGAATTCTCGGGAAAGGAGCTGGTCAAGGGTGAACCCGATGCATCAAGCTTTCCCTCGGGAGGCATCAGGGCGACCTTTGAGGCAAGAGGCTATACGGCCTGGGATCCTACAAGCCCCGCATTTATCAAGGACAAGACACTTTATATACCTACAGCCTTCTGCTCATACAGCGGAGAGGCACTGGACAAAAAGACACCGCTGCTTCGTTCCATGGATGCCATCAGCAAGGAAGCGGTGAGGATATTAAAGCTTCTGGGCAGGGATGATGTGACAAACGTTCTGACCACCGTCGGGCCCGAGCAGGAATACTTCCTCATCGACAGGGAGGATTACAAAAAGAGAAAGGATCTGATATTTACCGGAAGGACGCTTCTGGGTGCGCCGGCTCCAAAGGGACAGGAGATGGACGATCACTATTTCGGAAATCTGAGGACAAGGGTCGCAGCCTTCATGCATGATCTGGATGAGGAACTCTGGAAGCTGGGGATCCCCGTCAAGACAAAGCACAACGAGGTGGCACCCTGCCAGCATGAGCTTGCGCCGGTGTTTGATACCACAAATGTGGCGGTGGATCACAACCAGCTGACCATGGAGATCATGAAAAAGGTTGCCGAAAAGCACGGTTATATGTGCCTGCTTCATGAAAAGCCCTTTGCGGGGATCAACGGATCCGGCAAGCACAACAACTGGTCGCTTTCCACAAATGACGGAGAGAATCTCCTGAACCCCGGAAAGACGCCCGCAGAGAATACGCAGTTTTTGATCTTTCTCTCGGCGGTCATCAAGGCGGTTGACGAGTATGCGGATCTGCTCAGATTATCCGTGGCAAGTGCAGGCAACGATCACAGGCTCGGCGCAAATGAGGCACCGCCCGCCATCATCTCCATCTTCCTCGGAGACGAACTGACGGGAGTGATCGAGGCCATAGAAAAGGATGAATATTTCGGCAAGGTCGAAAAGGTGAAGATGGAGACCGGAGCAAAGGTCATCCCTCATTTCACAAAGGATACCACCGACAGGAACCGTACCTCACCCTTTGCCTTCACCGGAAACAAATTTGAGTTCAGATCCCTGGGCTCGAGTGTTTCCATAGCAGGTCCGAACATCATGCTGAACACCGCGGTGGCGGAGGCTCTAAGCCAGTTCTACGAGGTGTTAAAGGATGTGAAGCCTTCCGATATGGATGATGCCGTACACAGCCTGGTCAAGGATACGATCATCAAGCACAAGAGGATCATTTTCAACGGCAACGGCTACACCGATGAATGGGTCAAAGAAGCCGAAAAGAGAGGCCTCTACAATCTCAAGGCTACACCGGATGCGATGGGTGCCCTGATCGCCGAAAAGAATGTGAAGATGTTCATAAAGCACGGCATCTATTCGGAGACAGAGCTCAAATCCAGATATGAGATCAGGATAGAAAACTATACCAAGACGATCCATATCGAGGCACTCACATTAAAGGACATGGTCCTCAAGCAGTTCGCACCGTCGCTTGCAGCCTACATCGATGACCTGACGGAATCCGTGCTCCAGAGAAAGCAGCTGGGCATCGACGTTGGATGCGACACCCAGACCGAACTGATCAAAAAGCTTGCAGGTTATTATGATGAGATAATAAAAACGACGAAGAAGCTTTCAGAGGATACGGACAAGGCGGAGGCCATGGATCCCGACATTGAGCAGGCAAAGTTCTACCATGATGTGGTGATCTCCGACATGGATGAGATCAGGAAATATGCGGATGCGGCCGAGCCGCTTCTGCCCGAAGGATACCTGCCGTATCCGACCTACGAAGAGATGCTGTTCTACGTATGATACAAAACACTTACCACGCAAAGGCGCGTTTCCCCAAGGGGTTACGCGCTTTTTTGTTTCAGGGGGACGGTTCTGTGTTACATGTTATGTTAAGTGAATCAGGGGGACGGTTCTCTGTTACATGTTATGTTGACTACGCTGCTGGGACGCCGGTTGAATCGCGGAGAGTGGATTGTGGCTTAGAATTATGTTAACTGATATGGCGTGGTCGTGCCCTAATAACAGTCGCCTGAATGTCTGCGATCGCACCCTGCGACAGTCGCCTGAATGTCCGCAGCGGGCAGGAAGGCAAAAGCGGTAAAAAAATATGAGGAGGAAAATGTTAT
>CAMVDF010000146.1 GCA_947166195.1 uncultured Lachnospiraceae bacterium | reverse complement strand
CATGTCGATATCAAGCAGTACCAGAGACGGAAGCCTGGCCTGCTTTTTCAGGTATTCCAGAGCATGCTTGCCGTTCTGCTCGAGCATGACCCTGTATGAACCCTCAAGGGCTTTTTCAGCAACGACAAGCTCTGTCATGCTATCGTCTATAACCATTACCGAATGCAAAAAGATCTCCTTTCACTCCATTCCTGCGATATCTTCAAGCCTGATACTTCCCCCGAATATTTCAAGTGCGCTCCCGACGGTCACATTTACCCTTCCTTCTCCCGCCGTTCTCACGCGCTCAAGATCTGACAGATCCTTCACTCCGCCGGCATAGGTCACCCTGACCCTGCTGTTTTTCAATATTCCGATGACTTCCTCATCTATGCCTGCACGCCTGCCCTCTACATCTGCCGCATGCACCAGAAACTCGTCACAGCAATCCGACAGATCCTCAAGGAGCTTTTCATCAAGGACGGAGGACGAAAACCGCTGCCATCTGTCGGTGACCACATAGTACCGTCCGTCTTTTTTTCTGCAGCTTAAGTCTATGCAGAGTCTTTCTTTTCCGGTAGCAGCCTTCATACGTTCAAGCTTTTGCAGATCAAGCTCGCCGTCCGAAAAAATGAAGGATGTTACGATGACATGGCTTGCACCCGCATCCAGAAACTCTCCGGCATTTTCATCATTGATCCCGCCTCCTGCCATCATTCCGCCATCAAAGGTTTCAAGAGCCGAAAGTGCCTCTTTTTTTGAGGCTTCATACTCAGGAGTACCTCGCCTGTCAAGGATGATCACATGTCCCCCGGAAAGCCCAAGTTTCCTGTACATTTCCGCAAAGAATGCAGCGCCGTTTTCCGATACAAAATTTTCCGAAGCACCTCCATCCTTCAGAGTGGCTCCGACTATCTGCTTTACCTTGCCGTTATGTATGTCTATGCAGGGACGAAATTCCATGATATCAGCCCAGCACGTCGCTCATGCTGTACATCCCGGCCGTCTTTCCCTTCAAAAAGGCTGCAGCCTTCACAGCTCCCTTTGCAAACACCGCCTTTGAATAGGCCTTGTGGGAAAAGGTGATGACCTCATCGGTACCGGCAAATATCACATCATGATCTCCGGGAATGGTCCCTCCCCTGATGGCGGAAATGCCTATCTCATCATCGGGTCTTTGCTCATTCCTTTTGCTCCTGTCATATACATAATCAAGACGCTCCGAAAGGCCGTCATTTACCGCATCCGCAAGAAGCAGAGCTGTTCCGGAGGGTGCGTCCTTTTTCAGCCTGTGATGCTTTTCCACTATCTCGCAGTCAAAGCCGGAACCGATGAATTTTTCCGCAGTCTCCTTTAATATCTTTGCCAAAACATTGATCCCTATGGACATATTTGCGGACCGCAGTATCGCCGTATCCTTTGAGGCTTCGCTGATCTTTTCAAGCTGTTCTTTGCTGTATCCCGTGGTACATAGCACCATGGGCATCTTTTTTTCCTTTCCGAAGGAGAGGATATCATCCAGAACCACAGGGGATGAAAAATCGATGATAACATCGGCCTTCACATCACAGTCCTTTATGGAGGAAAAAACCGGGTATCCGTTTTTATTATCCGTATTTACATCGATACCGGCAACGATCTGCACATCGGGCTGTCCTGCGACCACACCTGATACGGTCTGTCCCATGTGTCCGTTGCAGCCGGAAAGTATGATATCCGTCATATTCCTATCCCGAAGTCACGCATGGCTTTCTTTAACCTTTCGAGATTTTCGGGTTCCATGGGCGAGAGCGGCCTTCTCATGGGGCCGGCGTTCATGCCCATCAGATTCATGGCATGCTTTACGGGTATGGGGTTGACCTCGCAGAAAAGGGCTCCGCACAGATCCAGAACCTTTAACTGCATCTTTCTGGCATCCTCAAGCGCACCGTTGTGGTAATTCATGACCATGTCATGCATGTAGGTGGGAGCTATGTTTGACACCACCGAGATAACTCCGAGTCCGCCAAGGGACAGGATGGGCACGACCTGATCGTCGTTTCCGGAGTAGAGCTCGGCCTTTCCGTCCGTGAGTGCCATAATACGGGCAACCTGGCCTATGTCTCCGCTGGCTTCCTTGATACCTACGATGTTCGGAACATTATTTATCAGTTCAGCCGCCGTTTTCGGATCTATGTTTGTGCCGGTGCGGCTTTTGACACTGTAGAGAATGATGGGGATCCTTACCGCATCAGCAATGATCCTGTAATGATCGATGAGACCCCTCTGGGTTGCCTTGTTGTAGTAGGGTGTGACGATGAGCAGTGCATCAGCTCCGAGTTTTTCCGCCTCAACTGACAGATACACGGCTGTATCCGTACAGTTTGAACCTGTTCCTGCCACTACAGGGACTCTGTGGTTCACATGTTTGATACAGAAATCTATGACAGCCAGATGTTCCTCATGGGAAAGGCAGGCCGACTCACCCGTCGTTCCGCATACAATGATCGCATCGGTGCCGTTTGCTATCTGAAAATCGATCTGTTTGGCAAATTCCTCATAGTTTACTTCACCATCTGCTTTGAACGGTGTCACTATCGCCACTCCGGCTCCCTTAAAAATCGCCATTTCTTTCCCTCCTGTATTATCTGTTTACGGTTTTATTATACACAACCTATCTTGCAATCATATCACACATGCGATACAAAAGCACTACTTTTTCGCAAAGCCCGCCCTCTTTCGGAGAGTCGGGTCCAGTATCCTTTTTCTGATGCGCAGGGACTTCGGAGTGACCTCCAGAAGTTCGTCGGAATCTATGAAATCAAGGCACTGCTCAAGAGACATCACAACGGGCGGTGTAAGCCTCAAAGCCTCGTCGGATGAGGATGTACGGGTATTTGTCAGGTGCTTTGTCTTGCAGACATTGACCTCGATGTCATCGCTTTTCGGGTTGGAGCCTATGACCATTCCGGAATATACCGGAGTTCCGGGTCCGATGAAAAGCGCCCCTCTTTCCTGTGCGTTGAAAAGTCCGTAGGGTACGGCCTCTCCCGCTTCAAAGGCTATGAGCGACCCCGTGCTCCTGTAGGCTATATCGCCCTTGTAGGGGGCGTAGCCGTCAAAGATCGTATTTATTATGCCGTTCCCGCGTGTATCCGTCATGAAGGGTCCCCTGAAGCCGATGAGACCTCTTGAAGGGATCCTGAATTCAAGCCTGGTGTAGCCTCCGGCAATGGATCCCATATTCAGAAGCTCGCCCTTTCTTTCGGAAAGCGAGGATATGACCGTGCCCGAAAACTCGTCCGGAACATCCACATAGGCGATCTCCATGGGCTCCAGCGTCTTGCCCTTCTCATCCTTTTTGTTGATGACCTCGGCCTTGCTGACGGCAAATTCGTAGCCCTCCCTCCTCATGTTTTCGATGAGGACCGAAAGGTGCAGTTCGCCTCTGCCCGACACCTTGAAGGTATCGGTGGAATCGGTGGGTTCCACCCGCAGCGAGACATCGGTGTTGAGCTCCTTGTAGAGCCTGTCCTTGATATGGCGGGAGGTGACGTATTTTCCTTCCTTTCCCGCAAGCGGAGAGTCGTTTACCATGAAATTCATCGAGATCGTAGGCTCTGATATCTTCTGGAAGGGAATGGCCTCCGGATTTTCCACTGAGCAGACCGTATCTCCTATCTTGAGATCAGCTATTCCCGATATGGCAACGATGGAGCCGATCCCGGCTTCCTTCACATCCACCTTGTCCAGTCCTTCGAATTCGTAGAGTTTGCTGATCTTGACCTTTTCCTTCAGTCCGGGATCGTGGTGGTTTACGATGAGGGCTTCCTGATTGACCTTTATCGAGCCGTTATCCACCTTGCCGACACCGATCCTTCCAACATATTCGTTATAATCTATGGTCGAGATGAGGACCTGCAGCGGCGCGTCGGGATCTCCCTTCGGTGCCGGGATATAATCCACTATGGTGTCAAAAAGAGCCGTCATGTCCTTTCCCAGTTCATTGGGATCAAGACCTGATATTCCCTGCTTTGCCGAAGCGTAGACAAAGGGGCAGTCGAGCTGGTCATCATCCGCGCCCAGATCCATCAACAGCTCCAGTACCTCGTCCACGACCTCCTCAGGTCTTGCCCCGTCGCGGTCGATCTTGTTGATACAGGCTATCACCGGCAGTTTCAGGGCCAGAGCCTTCATGAGCACAAACTTCGTCTGGGGCATTACGCCCTCAAATGCGTCCACCAGCAGGACGACACCGTTTACCATCTTGAGTATGCGTTCCACCTCGCCTCCGAAGTCTGCATGCCCGGGAGTGTCTATGATGTTGATCCTGGTATCCTTGTAGAGTACGGAGGTGTTTTTTGAAAGGATCGTGATGCCGCGCTCTCTTTCAAGATCGTTTGAATCCATGACGCGCTCCGCCACCTCCTGATTTTCGCGGAATACCCCGCTCTGCCTCAAAAGGCAGTCCACAAGCGTGGTCTTGCCATGATCGACGTGGGCGATGATCGCCACGTTCCTGATGTCATCTCTTGTCGTTACCATTTTTCATAATCTCCTCAAACCTGTATATCTGTGATATTTCTTTTACGGGTCCCCGGTACCGTTTTGCTTGCAGGTTTTTTCTCGCCTATGATACTAAGAAAACACCTGCAGACTCCGGATAGTCACGGAACCGGCCTCCATTCACATCCATGTTCATCTCGGCCTCGCAGGTACATCCATGTACCTGCGTCCCTGGTTTTCGAGCGTTTTCCAAGTATCATAACAGCTCGAAAAAGAGCGTCGCAAAACAGTACACGGGTCCCCGGCGAAGTCTTCATCCGGGCATCAGATATATGTATTTTGTGAACAATAAGCCGACAGTTCTTAGCAAGCCGGAGACTTATAAACCGTCGAGTACGCAAAACATGCCCTTTGGCATGTTTTGAATGCCGCTTAGGTGCGCCTGGCGCATCTGGCATCGTTTGTCTGAGCGTACTATGCGAAGACCGCGGTCAATGCGTAGGTTCGAAAAAACCTCACCAACGCATTTTCGCCGACGAAAAACTTAGCACTCGTCTACGACTCGTTTAGTTTTTCAGCCCGCGGCGGAGACGGTTTTGTCATAAGGCGAACGGCGAGCTTAGAACTGTCCGAGCCGTGAACAAAATATTTATATCTGATGCCCTGCCAAAGAATTCGTTTGGACGCATGCTTCTGTCCTGCGAGCAAAACAGTATATGTGTCCCGCCAAAAACGATCTTATTATGCTATATGCAGCATGGTGGTGGCAAATTCAAAGTAGACCAGCAGCGAGACCGCATCCACGATGGTGGTGATCAGCGGACTTGCCATGACCGCCGGGTCAAACCCAATCTTTTTGGCAAGCATGGGCAGCGTTGCTCCGATCACATTTGCCACAAACACCGTGGCAACCAGGGTTACACATACAACCAGCGCCACCATGGGCGAAACCCTGTCAACCACCTGCAGCTTCACGAAATTGGCTGCGCCCAGGGCAAGTCCCGTCATGAGAGAGGTCCTCATCTCCTTCCAGAGCACCCTGAAAAGGTCGGAAAACTCTATATCATCCAGCGAAAGGCTTCTGATCACGGTGACCGAGGTCTGGGATCCCGCATTTCCGCTGGTATCCATGAGCATCGGTATGAAGGCCGTCAGCACAATGTAGGCTCCCAAAGCCGACTCGTAGTGAGTTATGATCTTTCCGGTAAATGTTGCAGAGATCATGAGGAAAAGGAGCCATACTATCCTCTTTTTCCAGATCTCAAACACGCCCATCTTGAGGTAGGGTTTATTATCCGAAGGCATGATAGCTGCCATCTTTTCGATATCCTCCGTAGCCTCTTCCTGGATGATATCGACGATATCGTCGACGGTGATGATGCCGACCATCCTGTT
>CAMVDF010000145.1 GCA_947166195.1 uncultured Lachnospiraceae bacterium | reverse complement strand
ATGCGGAAAGCCATATGGGTATAGAGAAGCTGAAGGAATCCCATTTTGCCATGAAGGTCGTATCAGACAGGGAGGAATACGAAAGGATACTGGAAGAGTATGCTCCCGATGTGGTGATAAATGATGTTCTCGACACTGACGAAGAGCTGATCAAACTGGAAAGAAAGCATACATCAAGGATAGTGAATTTCGAGGACATGGGACCGGGAGCCTGGCTTGCGGATGCCGTCATAAATGCTCTTTATGAAAACAGAAAAAACAAGCCGGGAAATACCTACGAAGGTTCTGATTATTTTTTCATCAGGGATGAGTTCCTGGAGGAAAAGCCCAAAGAGTTTTCCGAGGAATGTAAAAATATCATGATAATGTTCGGAGGAGCTGATCCGTCTGATCTGACGGGAAAGCTGTACGACATATGCAAAACCCTGCACCCGAAGATGAAGGATGTGGAGTTTCATTTTCTCACGGGCTTTGCCTATGAAAACAAGGACAGGATCATAACCGATACTGAAAACAATATATTTGTCCATCACGACGCAAAGAGGGTCAGTTCATATATGAAAAAGGCAGATCTCTGTGTCACCTCTCAGGGCAGGACGGTTTTTGAGCTTGCCTCCATGGGCGTTCCCGCAGTAGTCCTGGCTCAGAACGAACGTGAGGCAGAGCATGTATTTGCCGGTATGGGAAACGGCTTCATCAATCTCGGGATCGGATCAGAGACGGACGCCATCACCATAATAAAAACGATCATGTATCTTGCCGATATGCCCCGCGTGCGCAAGGAGATGAGAAACCTGCAGCTTTCAAGGAAATTTGAGAAGGGGCAGGAACGGGTTATAAAGATAATACTTGATGAGAAATAAAAGGATCCTTTTCATAAATTCCATAGTAGGTACGGGGAGTACAGGCAGGCTCATTTCAGGACTGTGCAGAATGCTTTCAAAAAAGGATACCGATACCCTGGTGTGCTACGGACGTGGAAGGGCAGATGATAAAGTCGCGACCTTCAGGATAGGAAGAAACCTTGATGTATACATGCATGGTGTAATAAGCCGCATCACGGACAGGCACGGTCTTTATTCGACGGGTCCGACAAAGATACTTTTGAAGGTCATTGATGCATTTGAACCGGATCTCATACATCTGCACAACCTGCATGGGTATTATCTGAATTACAGCATGCTCATGCGGTATCTGAAGGATAAAAAAGTACCCATCGTATGGACTCTCCACGACTGCTGGGCCTTCACCGGACACTGTACACATTTTGAGTATGCCGGATGCGACAGATGGAAAAAGGAAGGATGTCACGACTGCAGTGAATTAAGGGAATACCCCAGATCGGTATGCCGTGATGCATCAGAGGAAAACTTTCTTTTGAAAAAGGAACTTTTCACGGGCTTTGATGATCTGAGGATAGTTACCCCGTCAAACTGGCTCAAGGAAAGGGTTGGGGAATCATTCCTTTCGGAATACGGGATCGATGTGATACCGACAGGAATAGACCTTGCCACATTCAGAAAAAAGGAAAGTGATATCAAAAAACGATACGGGATCGAAGGAAAAAAGGTGATCCTGGGAGTCGCTAATCCGTGGAGGGACAGGAAAGGACTGGATGAATTCATCAGATTGTCATCTCTTTTGCCGGAAGAGTTCAGGATAGTGATGATAGGTTTGAAAAAAAGCCAGCTTTCCCTCATCCCCGAAAGCGTCACAGCCATACAAAAGACGGAAAGTGTGGAGGAAATGGTGCAGTGGTACAGCGCCGCCGACATTTTTTTGAACCTGACAAGAGAGGATACCTTCCCGACCACAAACATAGAAGCGCTTGCCTGCGGATGTCCCGTCATAACCTACAGGGCGGGAGGAAGTCCCGAGTCTCTTGATGAAACCTGCGGCAGGGTGGCAGATGTGGATGACCTTGAAGAGGTGGTCAGACTGATAAAGGACAACTCATGGCGGCAGCAGGGCATATCGGAAAGCTGCAGAAGCAGGGCGATGCTCTATGACAGGGACAAAAGATATCTTGAGTATTATGAGAAATGCTATCAAAGATAAAGCATGAAGAATGTAAAGAGATTTAAAAACAGCATCATAGGCATCATAGCCTTTATTATGTACTCCGGCTGTATGGCGGTGCTGTTTTTGCTGCTCGGGATCGACAATTTTGCAGTGACCTCGCTTTCAAGGACTTCGGTGGTCATGGCATTCACCTTCATCATCTTCGGATTTCTGCTGGTGAGGACCTATGGCAGATTTGATGTGGGCGTGAGAAAGAGCCGCCCCATAGTCATTTCGCTGTCCCTTGCTCTTATTATCGATGATCTTGTCACCTATATGGTGATGGTCATCATGAACACCAATGACGAGAACGGACGGACGGTGAGGTTCTCGTCGATCGGATATCTCATCCTTGCCGTTATAGCACAGATCCTGATCATAACCCTTTTTGCCCATATCGGAAACAGCTTCTTTTTTGCGGTCACTCCTCCCGAAAAGACTCTGCTCGTGGCGGGAAGCGATGGGGATCTCGAAAAGGTGAAAAGGGCAGTGGCACTTTTTGACAAAAGATATGATATAAGCCACATGGCTCTCTTTGGAAAAGAGGATATCGAAAGTCTCATACACGACTATGACAGCGTATTCATTTATGATATACCCCAAAGCGAGAGAGCGGGACTTGTGAAAAAGTGCTACCTTGAAAGAGTGAGCCTGTACTGTTTTCCCTATATAGAGGATGTGCTGATGCACAACTCACCTCAGCTGATGTTTTCGGATCTGCCCTTCTATCTGTCGGATTTTAACAGGATGACCTTTGAACAGAGGGTGATCAAAAGACTGGCAGACATCTTTGTTTCAGCCTTCATGCTCATACTCACAAGCCCGGTCCTGCTTGTCAGCGCCATCATGATAAAAAAAGAGGATGGCGGGAGCGTGTTTTTCAGGCAGGAAAGAGCCACCATCAGGGGCAGGGTTTTCAGGATATACAAGTTCAGGACAATGAAGGAAAACATCGAAAATTTCTCTGCGACCAGGGATGATGACAGGATCACGAAGACGGGGAAGTTCCTGCGTAAGTACAGGATAGATGAGCTTCCTCAGTTTATCAATATCATAAAAGGCGAAATGTCGCTTGTGGGACCCAGACCGGAGATGCTCAAAAATGTTGAGGAATACACCAGAGAGCTTCCGGAGTTTTCCTACAGGCTCAAAATGAAGGCAGGGCTGACGGGCTTTGCACAGATCATGGGAAAATACAATACCTCTTCAAAGGACAAGCTGATACTTGATCTGATGTACATAGAGGAATTCAGTATAATAACAGATATCAGGATATTGCTGCAGACCCTGACGGTCCTTTTTTCGGCGGAAGAATCTACGGAAGGCTTTGATGAATGATATAAAAGTGAGCATAGTAACGGTCTGCAAAAACAGCGGAAAAACCATAGAAAAGACCATCAGATCGGTACTTTGCCAGACATACAAAAATATAGAATATATCATAAAAGACGGCGGATCCGATGATGATACACTGGAGATATGCCGCCGTTTTGAAAGTGAGTTTGAAAAAAACGGGATGACCATGAAGATCCTTTCATCACCTGACGGCGGGATCTATGATGCCATGAACAGGGGTATCGATGAGGCTACGGGAGATATCGTAGGGATAATAAACAGCGATGATACTTATGAAAGAGAAACCGTGGAGATCATGGCAGAAGCCTTTGTCAAAGAGGATTTTGATCTTGCCTTCGGAGATATCAGGATGGTGCTGCCCTCCGGCAGGACCTTTGTGAAAAAGGCAAGGCTTCGTGCATATACCACAAGCCGGGACTGGAATCATCCCACGCAGTTTGTGAAAAGGAGCATCTACGATACCTACAGATACAGATGTGAAAATATCAGTGACGATATGGATCTGTATTTCAGGATCAAGAAGGACGGAAAAAAGATCATAGTGATAAACAAAGTCCTTGCCGAATTTATGATGGGAGGTGTCAGCAGCAGGATACCTCTTCGTGAGGTCGGCGAAAGGATAATGAGGAGATACAGGATTTACAGACGAAACGGCTACAGTGCCCTGTACTTTTTTGAATGTGCGGGCTTTGAGGTAGTCAAGTATGTGGGATCAAAATTCTAATGAAGCTGACATTTTATTCAAATTATTTTAATCACCATCAGAAGGCTTTGTGTGACTGCCTTCATGAAAAACTCGGGGATGATTTCACCTTTGTGGAGACCGAGCCCATGGAGGAGTTCAGATCACAGATGGGCTGGGGAAAGGAAAAGATCCCCGGATATGTATTAAAAAGTCATCTGGGAGAGGAAGAAAAAAAGAGGGCATATGACCTGGCTCTTGAAAGCGATGTTGTGATCATCGGAACGGCCCCGGAGGATCTCATAGAAAAGAGGATGGAGGAGGATAAACTGACCTTCAGATATTCCGAAAGGCCGTTGAAGGAGGGCAGGTGGAAGGTTCTGGTGCCGTATCTTGCAAAGAAGTTTTACATCAATCATTTCAGCAAGAGGAAAAAGAATATCTACATACTGGCAGCGGGAGCCTTTGTTTCATCCGACTATGCCTTTCTTCATTCCTACAGAAAAAAATGCTATAAATTCGGATATTTTCCCGCACCCGAGGAGCTGTCCTTCAGGGAAATAGAGGAGATACGAAAAAAGAACAAGACGATGAAGGTCCTGTGGGCGGGCAGATTCCTCAAGCTCAAGCAGCCGGAACTTCTGGTATATGCGGCAAAGCGCTGCAGGGATGTGGGACTGGATCTGCGACTGGAATTTGTCGGTGACGGTAAAGAAGAAAAAAAGATAAAGAAGCTGGTGAAGCAGCAGAAACTTGACAAGATCACGACCTTTCTCGGGTTCCTCAGTCCTGAGGATACCAGGAGGCAGATGGAAAGGGCTGATATTTTTGTGTGTACCAGCAACAAGCTGGAGGGCTGGGGATCAGTCATATATGAGGCGCTTTCAGCAGGCTGTGCCGTAATAGCTCCATCAAAGGCAGGAGCAACCCCCTTTCTTGTCACACAGGGAAAGACGGGATATGTATTTCAAAGCGGGAGCATAGAAAGTCTTGCGGACAAGCTCCGTATATTGCTTTCAAGTCCGGGAGCAGCGCACGAACTGGGCAGAAATGCCTACGAGAACATGGCTCGTTACTGGAATCCAAAGGAAGCCGGTGCAAGACTGCTTGAGGTTTGTGAAAAGAGGCTGGCCGGAAAGGATTTTTATTTTGACAAAGGGCCTTTGAGCCGGGCTGAAAAAATAAAGGAAAACTGGTTTAAGGAAAAGCTTTGAAAAAGATAGTTTATCTCATGGAATATCCCATAGACCTTCCTGGAGGGGCACAGATGTCGACTCTGAGTATCTGTGAGGGTCTGGCGGGACATAAGGAATACGGATATGAGCCTGTGGTGATCTGTCCGGATCTTCTGGAGGCAAAGACGGAGGACTATCCTTTTCGGATCCTGACATATCCTATGACGGAAAATCGTGTCAGAAATCTGTTTTTTCGGATAAATGCTTTTAAAAAGTTCATCCTGCAGGAAAAACCGGATCTTGTGCATATAGAGATGTCCGAATCCCTCATAACCTATGGTTTCATACAGAGAAAAGTGAAGGATATCAGGTTCATCTATACGGACAGGGGACTGCTTTTCGGATACAGAAAAAGATCAAGGCTTTTCATGTTTCCGGTTCTGAAAAAAAGCCATATGCTTGTGACCACTACAAGGTTCAATGAAGGGCTTTGGAGGGAGGAAACTTCCATCAGACCTCTGACGGTCATCCCGAATACGATCAGTACAAAATACTTTGGGATTTATGATGAGTCAAAGAGACAGGATGTAGGACCGTCACATAAATTCACGGTGGGTCTTGCAGGCAGGATATGTGTGGAAAAGGACTGGGATTTTGCGGTCGTTTTTATTAAAAAACTGAAAG
>CAMVDF010000144.1 GCA_947166195.1 uncultured Lachnospiraceae bacterium | reverse complement strand
TGCCTCTGGCAACTGGCAGTGATTCTCACACCATCCAACCATAGACGGATGCACTCCATCCGCAGAACGCATAGCCCTTGTAATTCACATCGGTAGGTCCGCAGTATGTCATATTTGTTCCCTGCGGAACCACCATGGGCACTATCCTGTCAGGAAGAACATAGGTCACCACAACATTTCCGGCGAACACGGCAACAGATGAAAGTGCCGAGATCATCACGCCTGCTGCAAGCGCAGCTATCAATTTACTGATCTTTTTCATAATAAATACCCTTTCATGCTCAAAACGATATTGCAGACTATGTTATGTAACCTTTATTATACTCACGAAATAGCGCTATTTCAAGAGAAAAATACAATATCCGATCACTTTTTTCAGTCTGCCCGGTCCGTCATCGCTGCCCCCCGCCGGACATTACCCGCCGGCATTTCAATCTTTCCGGTCAGTGACCGTTATCCTCGGGATCAGCACCTCTTCCCCGATGGGAAGCCTTGTCAGCACATGCCCCTCAAGTCCCCCGAAAACTCCGTTCTTTCCCCGAAGCTTCATATTTTTATAGAGGATCCCTCTGCCATAATAAACCCGTGAAAGATGCCACAATGTATCGCCCTTTACAAGTTTTATTATCATATCCCTTTCAGGCCCGATATGATCATCCCCATCAACATCCGAACTTCCGCCGGAATTATCTGAGACCATATCCTTTCCGGATAAATCCCCTGAAAGCACTGAATCCCCTGAAAGCCCCGTATCCCCGGAATTTCCTGAAACTCCGGTATTTACCGAACTGCTGCCGGTCTCTGGATCCGTCACGGATGAGTCTCCCTTTTTTGAAATCCTGTACGGAGTTGAAGGACCTCCCGTCATCTTCACCGCATCCTTTGCGCTGCAGTTTACAATCCTGCCGTTGTCGATGACCACCAGATCAAAGGCATACCGGATCCCGGGATCCGGTTTGATCTTCAGTCCGTAGCCGCCGGTGATCTTGCCTGAAAAAGTGGTATCCTCGATGAGTCCTGTCCTTTCGTTGACCCCGGCGATCCCTGCCGCCTGACCCTTTCCGACCACCGCCCCGCGCACCCTGCAGTTTTTGATAGTGCCGCGGTTTACTTCAGCAATGGACGCATTATACTGCGTCCTGTCAGAGGATCTTTTATTATACGTAGGAGAAAAAACGGAATTTACGATGTTCAGGTCGTGGACTGTGCCTTCCTTTTCAATGATGAAAAAAACGGGGAGATTCTCGCTTGACACATAGCCCTCAAGGGTATGACCGTTTCCGTCAAAATCCCCCGAATAGCCCTTCATGTCATCAAGTTCTCCCTCGTACAGGGATCCAAAGGTGGACAGATTGTGCTGCCCCTCAAAAGCCTCCCCGTCATTGAGGACGATGTCGCATACAAGCCTGGCGCTTACCGAACCGTCCTTCCTGCAGGCATCGATGAATTCCTCAAAATCGTTGCGCGAGGACAGCAGATAGTGCCCGTCAGTATCCTTTCGCAGAAAATTCTCCTTTGCCTCCTGCGCGCAGACCGGCACTGCGGACATGCAGAATAACACAAAGGCAGCTGCGGCTGCACATATGATTTTCCTGATCTTTCCTGTCATCATGCCCGTATCATACTACAAAATGTGACAGAGGGACAGTCCCCCTGTCACATTTTCCCCCTGTCAACTTAACATAAAAATGGGACAGAGAAACGGTCTACGCTCCGCTTCGGTCGGCGCAAAACCGACGTCCACGGGACGTCGTGCGCCCCTGTCCCACACATCCGTTACTTTATTCTGATTTTGTCATGCTGCCCGTCACATACTCCGGTATCTTTACATCCCCAAACACAAAGCTGTCGCTGTAATCGATATCATCGCAGTAAACACTCACATCCAAAGACTCATTATCCCTGTTTTTGTCCGCATGCAGCGCACTGTTGAAATAATAGAAGGTGCCGGGCGTGCAAAGCGACATGATCTCATCTATCCGGTCGCGTTCCGTAAAGTCCGCGCTGAACCAGTCATCTCCCTCATAGCGGCTGACGGACAATGAAGTGATCTTTGAATAATCCGGTTCCAGCCTGACATCCATATCCTCCAGGATCTTCATGCAGCGGCTGTAGGACGGATAGATGAAAAACTTCGTCTCATTTCCCTCATACATCCAGCTCTTTTTGGCTGAATCCGTGGCCGTTACCATACATACCGGCTCCTCGTTCTTCATGGACTCAAAATCCTGCTCCATCAGATCCAGCCTGTACCCGTCAAGGAAATGCTCCTTTTCCTCATCCGAGATCGAAAGCCTCTGGTAACCAAGCCCCGTTGTTGCAAACATCTGCACCATATCCTCAGGCTTTGCCTCAAGAGATACAAACACGCCCTCCTTGTATTCCTTTGTCTCCATGATGTTACCGATGGCATTCATCAGTTCCTCATCTCTCAGATCTATATAATAAGAACGATATACAGTGTGACCGTTCTTCTGTCTGAAGCCGATGACGAAGGAGGCGCGGTCCACATCATCCTGCGATGTCATCTCACCCGCACTGTTGCCCTTGTTGATGAAATTCATCTGGTTTGAATGGACCATATTTGAAAAGGCCACTCCCTCCCGGGCAAGCTTTATTACATCTTCGTTATCGGTCAGATACATATGATCCAGCCTGTACTCATCGGCATTGACATAGGTCCTGTATCCGTCCTCCATCTTTGAATACTCTATGGAGGTCTGCAGATTGTAGCAGCATACGGCACTGGTATTTACGGAAGCCTCAGACGGGATATAGGAATCGTAGCCTGCAAGATCAAACATGAACACCGCCATGACTGCCGCCGTGACCACAGCCCCGATGACAAAGCTTACCGGGTGCCTGATGCATGCCTTGAAATCAAATTCAAAAACGATCTCGCAAATTGCCTGGATCAGCAGTACTCCTGCGATGAAGCCGAACACGATCCATCCGAACCTGTCACCAGATGAAACCTCAGCCATCAAAAGTGCAAAGAGCATCGTACCTATTATCATGAGCAGTATCTTGATGACGGGTTTCAGGCCCCTGAAGGCAATTGCCTTTGAAGCAGCCTCTGCCGGTCTTTTTTTCACAAGCAGCATTGACAGGAAATATACGGCCAATGCCAGCACTGCCATCACCGCCATTGTCGATACAGCCATGGGTATGAGATCCGGATTTTTCTCGCCGATGAAGACATTCATCTTTTGCATCGTGATCCAGAAATAGGAAAGCGCCGGCGAAAGGAACCTCCAGAAATCATTATCCCTGTGATAGAAATGTACTGCTGTAGCCCATCACCGTCAGATAGCAGAGCGGCACATAGAACATCACGATAACGGACATAAAGATCGAAACCACGGTATTTCCGCATATTATGGCAGACAGCACCACCAGCGCATACATGGATATATACATAATAAGAACGTACAGTATCCCGAAAAGAGCCTGGGGAAGCGATCCCAAAAGGAAGTATCCTCTCGCATATCCGAATACCGCCGTGATGACCATGAAGATCAGATAAGGTATCACAAAAAACAGAATACCGTTTACAAATGCCGCATTAAATATGGTTTCCCTTTTCACCGGCAGCCCGAAGTACAGGTCCGTCTTTGTCCTGCTGTGCAGGTAAGCCATACCGTTCAGTCCGTTTATGAGGGCGAGACCGCCTGCTATGAGGAGAACCGGTATGTTTCCGGCACTGGCAACCGTAGCCGCAAAAGCTTCCCTGACCTCCGGCAGCGTAGTCAGACTGTCGATAAGTCTCTGATCATAGATGCTCATACACAGAGCAGCAAAGACCGGCAGTGCAAAAAAGTTTGCAAGTATCGAAAGAGCCAGGCTCCAGAGCCTTCTCTTTCTGTCTTCCTTCAAGATATCATGAAATAAATTTTTTGATGTCATATCCCGTAACCCCCGTTTCACTAATAAATATCTCTTCCAGAGAAAGAGGAAGCATCTCCGCAAAAAGCGGCTCATAATCCTGTATCGTTTTCATTATCTGATCTTCATTTCCGCGGATGGTGAAGGTGCACAGCGAACCTTTTCTCTCCTCCACGAGGATGTTCAGATCCCTTTTCAGCGCATCCATATCCGTTTCCTTCGGCAGCACGCACTGGAGCTTATGTATATCAGCCTTGACCTCGTCAAGATCCTCTGAAAGCAGGATCCCTCCCTTGTGCAAAAGTCCCACGCAGTCACATATATCCTCAAGTTCACGCAGATTGTGGGATGCGATCACCGGGGTAAATCCCCTGTCTGCCATATCCGAGGCAAAAAGGCTTTTCACTCCCTGCCTCATGACCGGATCAAGACCGTCAAAGGTCTCATCGCAGTACATATATTTCGTCATTGCCGAAAGACCCAGGATGATGGACAGCTGTTTTTTCATTCCCTTTGAAAAGGTGTTGATCTTTCTCCTGCCGGAAAGTGAAAAATCATCCATCAGCTTTCTGTAACGGGATCTGTCATACTTCGGATAGATCTTTTCAAAAAATGCGGACATGGCATCAGGAGTGGAATTTGGAAAGAAATACATCTCGTCACTGATGTAAAAGAAATCCTCCTTTACCTCCGGCTCCTCATATATTGCCCTTCCGTTTATCTCAATGGATCCTTTGTCGGGTTTGAGTACACCCGCTGCCATGCGCAGAAATGTGCTCTTTCCCGCGCCGTTGGTCCCGATGAGACCAAAAACCCTTCCGTCCGCGATGGAAAGCGTCACATCATCCACCGCCTTTATCTTTCCGAAGGATTTGCAAAGATTCTTTGCCTCTATCATTTATCTATCCTCCTTTGCACTCTGTCGACTATCACACCGCCTTCTATCCCAAGTGACAGGGCCCTGGTCACCACATGATCCAACTCGGTCAGGACCTCCTCCTTTTTCACGGGCAAAAGGTTTTCCACATTTGATACGAAACTCCCCCTCCCCGACACCGAATAGGTCAGGCCCTTCTG
The DNA here is from genome assembly GCA_947166195.1 of uncultured Lachnospiraceae bacterium. Taxonomy (GTDB): domain Bacteria; phylum Bacillota; class Clostridia; order Lachnospirales; family Lachnospiraceae; genus NK4A144. Next base: position 1,026 of record CAMVDF010000144.1, on the reverse strand, counting down.
CTCCAGATCCGCATAGGCCTTCTGAACGGTGTTCGGATTGATGGAAAGCTCGACCGCCAGATTCCTCACCGACGGAAGTGCCTCGTCGGGCAGCATGATCCCCCGGATGATCTGCTCTTCTATCCTTGAGGATATCTGTTCGTATAATGGTCGTTTTTCCCTGAAATCAATGTTCACCATCATATCTCTTTCCCTTTCACAAGTGTATTAATGCTATTAGTACACTTAATATAATACAAACACCTGATCCTGTCAAGAGGCAAGTCAGAGGGACGGTTCCGTTGACTCCGTAAAGATCAGGCGTTAATCCTCAAAAAAATCTATTCTTTTGTTTGCCGATGATCTGACCATATATCACGCTCCATTCTCTGGTATTATTATCTGCTAAACCTGATGCAGTTCATCTTCCATCCCCTGAACTCAAAACCGGTTTCCGAAATAACCTTCATATCCTCACGGATCTCCTTTTCCTTTCCCGAGTTCAGGGAAGGCATATAAAGATAATAAAAACTATGTGCATCACTTTCCGAAACGGCACTTTCGATCGTCTCCGAAGGAAAAATATAGTGCATGTCAAATGGTATCATTTCAGGATTGCTATAGTATCCATATTCATAGCCGTTTGCAAGACCATCTATACTCCTGTCATAGAACATTTCAAAGTAATGCTTTCCGTCTCCGTATCCATATGAGTATCTGCCCCCGCTGAATCCCCAGTTGATATCGTAATCTCCTGTTGAAAACATTATCTCATCGTTTTCTCCCCTGTTTTTTATAACATATGTGAGAGCTCTGCTTAAAAGGATCTCATAGGAATAATACTCTCTGTTGCATATTATCGAATCTCCCGGACCGGGATGTGTGCTCTTTTCAAAATCAACGACCCGGTGATCTCCAACATTAAAATCTTCGAACAGAAGGAATGAAACAGGATCTATGTCCCTGAAAGATCCCAGAAGAGAGATCAGACAAAGCCCCGTGGTGACAGGTAAAAAAATCTTTGTACTGTCAATCTGAAGCATGAGT
>CAMVDF010000143.1 GCA_947166195.1 uncultured Lachnospiraceae bacterium | reverse complement strand
GCCTACGCGTACTCGGGACTTTCACCCGTTAGAGCGCGCCCATGGCGCGCAAACTAAAAATGGGACAGGAGATACGTCCCCTGTCCCAAAAAGATGACAGGGGGACTGTCCCCCTGTCACATTTTGATCAGATGTTGAATTTGCCCGTGGTGTCCTGAAGGGTTGAGATGCTGTCCATAACATCTCTTGCCTCGTTTGAGACATTCTCGCTGGAGGATGTAATGCTGTGCAGGCTGTCGGAGATCTCGTGAACCGCTTCTCCCAGCTCTGCCTGCGAGCTGCTTATGGACTCCACCGCACGGCTGATTTCATTTGCGGAGGCATCCAGCGCCTTTGCCCCTCTGCCAAGTTCATTGCTTATATCGCTGTAATAGTTGGCATCTTCCATGTAATTATTTGCAAGTTTTTCAAGATTATCATAATCACTGAGGACGTTCTCCGTCAGGAAGGTGATGATACGACCACTGACTCTGGACAATTCCTCAACATTTGCATTGACCTCGCTGATGAGACCATTGACCTTGTCGATCTCGCTTCCCGTGGTTGTGCTGAGGCTGTTGATCTCCTCTGCGACTACCGCAAAGCCCTTTCCAGCAGCACCGGCCCTTGCAGCCTCTATTGATGCATTGAGGGCCAGCAGATTGGTCTGATTCGCTATTCCCTGGATCGCATTTGCCACATCAACAATCTGTTTTATGACTTCTATGCCCTTGATAGCATCTTCAAGTTCTTTCTTTGTTCTGTTAGTTATGTCAACCGCGCGATTCTTGTTCGCAAGGATCTCGGGAACCATATTCTGGACTCTTGCGATGATCTCTCCGGTCCTTTCGCTCATCTGCCTTGTATCCTCATTGAAGGATTCCGCTGCGGAATTCACGTCCGTGCATATCCTTTCAATGCTTGCGATCTCGGCTGTCTGAGACTCTATTCCGCTTTCCGTTCGTACCATGGCACCATTGATCGAAGAGATATTCTCATTGATCCCGTTGATGGTATCCGATGCCGAGACCATCTTGTCTTTTATTATGCGGGACTCATCCTTGGTAGCATGGATCGTATCTATGATCCTGCTCTCAAGCTCGGAGAGCATGAATCTGATCTGCTCGACCTCGGATTTCGACTTGTCCACGCTGCTGTCTCCTATTATCTTTTCCGTGATGAAGGTCTTCATGTTTTCCATGGGCGCAAGCTGCTGCCCAATGAGGCCTGTCATGATAATGATGACCGCAACGATTGCAATAACAAATGTTACCGCACTTATTATGATAAGACCGGTGACTGTACGGGTCACGTTGCCCTTTGGCATCGCAAGTCCCAGAAGCCATCCGCAGTCCTCGATGGGTGATGTGACAAAATAGTTCTTTTCACCGTCATAATCCTTTGCAAGAAGTATGCTGCTTTCCGGAGCGGTTATAATGGGCATCAGATCCGGCATGGCAGACGATACCGCAGTAGCGCTGTCCTCTCCGGGCAGAAATTTCTCATTCTCGTGCATGATGTAATTCCCTGCCGCATCTATGAGGAAACCGTATTCTCCTTTATCATAGGGAATGCTGTTTACGACCTCCGTGATATAGTCAAGGGTGAAATCCGCTCCCAGAACACCTGCCAGCTGGCCGTTCCTGTATACCGGGGATGCTATGGTGATGCACATACCGCCGATGAGCACATCCATATAGGGGTCTGTCACGACGGTCGTGCCCGCCTCTTTTGCTGCCTTGTACCAGCCTCTCTGGGTCGGATCGTACCCCTCCGGAGGTACGGCGTCGGGGTCCATCTGGATGTGTACCTTGTCCTCCATTCCGTAGTAAAGATTGAGCAGCTCGCTCCTTCCTGCAGCCTCCGTGGTAACCACCTGCTGTACGTGGTCTCTGTCATAGCTGCCATCCGGCAGCGCCTCCAGAGCCTTTGCGCCTGCCACATTCAGCCCCTTTTCATATGCTATCCAGTTGTTGATGGAATTGGCATACTTGCCGGAGTTTAACTGCAGCTGTGATGTTCCCTGTCTGCTAAGGTTTCTCCCGGCTGTCGAAACTATGATACCGGTAGAAACGAGCATTGCGGCAGTGACAAGCAGGATCGCCGCCACGGTCAGCTTCCCTTTGATCGTTTTCAGCATAATAAAACCTCCTTATAAATATATGCTTTGGTTCATTCGGTCATTCAAAAATCATAATAAAAAATTATATATTCAGCCCCGTCCGATTTCAAATATTTTTTGAAATGTGACAGGGGGACTGTCCCCCTGTCACGTTTTTAAAATAACAGCCGGATGGAAAATCCATCCGGCCGCTTTGCCCACGTTTTTATTATTTTATTAAGCTGATGTATCAGCCCTTCACACCACCGAGTGCGACACCGGCGATGATGTACTTGGAAAGGAGCATGTATACCACGATGAGCGGGAATGCCGTCAGTGTAAGTCCCAAGTACACGCATCCGAATTCTGTCTTGTAGATATCTCCCTTGAGGAGGGATACCATGATGGGCAGTGTGTACTTTTTCTGGTCGGTAAGGAGAACCAGAGGGGTGAACAGGTTGTTCCATGATGTAACGAATGCGAAGATCGCCTGTGTTGCTATAGCGGGCTTCATGATGGGAACAACGATGCGGTTGAAGATGTAGACCTCTCCTGCTCCGTCGATCCTGGCTGCCTGTACTATCTCAGGCGACAGGGCCGGTTTCATGTACTGCCTCATGAAGAACACCGTGGACGGCGCCGCTATGGCGGGCAGGATCAGCATCAGAAGGTGGTTCGTCATGTGAACCTTGTAGACCATCTGATAGAAACCAATCATGGTCAGCTGTGCGGGTATCATCATGATCATCATGATCAGGCTGAAGAATGCATCCCTCAGCTTCCAGTCATAGATGACAAGGCCATAGGCCGTCATGGTCGAGAAGTACACGGTGAGGGCGGTCACACACACGGAGATCGTAAGCGAGTTTCCGAAACCTACCGCCGGGTTGAAAGATTTTCCGACCAGGATCTTCAGGTTGTTGAAGAAGTATGACGACGGAATGAGCGAAACAGCGTGCTGCTGGATCTGTGTGGTCGACCTGGTGGAGTTTACTATCATTACTACAAACGGGAAAAGGCTCAATATCGAAAGGATGATGCAAATGACAAGAATGATAGCCTTTTTCAATGTGCTTTTGTTTTTATTGCTCATGCCTTTGCCTCCTTCATCTTTCTTCTCATTTCCCTCTCCTGCTGCTTCCTGATCTTTTTCAGGGCTGCCTCATCCTTGTCTCTCATCATGAAGAAGAGATATGCGGAAATGATAACTATCATCAGGAACATTATCATACTTGCGGCAGAGGCTTTATTATACAGATAACCGCCGCTGAATGCCTGCTTGTAGATGAATACGTTGGTGGTGAGAGTCGCATTGTCCGGTCCTCCGTAAAGGAACAGCCAGGGGATATCGAACATGTTCAGACCACCGATAAGGCTGGTGACGAGTGTGAACAGTAATATGGTCTTGATGTTGGGTATGGTCACAAGCCAGAATGTCTGCCATGCGTTGGCACCGTCAACCTCGGCCGCTTCGAAGATCTCGGGGTTTATACCCAGGACTCCGGATACGAGGATGATCATCGTGTAGCCATACCACATCCATGTCTGGATGAAGATGACGACATTCTGCGCTACTGATTTCTTTACCAGGAAATTATATGGTGAACTGAAGATACCAAATCTGGTCATCAGGTCATTGACGGGTCCCATGGGATATCCGAACAGTGCGTTGAAAAGGATCGCAACCGTTGCCGCCGTGATGATGTTGGGCATGTAGAATAAAACCTTGAATATCCCTTCTCCCTGGATCTTGAAACGCCTGTCGGTAAACCAGGCCGTAAGGAGCAATGCCAGTCCCAGCTGAGGGATGAAATTGCAGATCCAGATCTTTAATGTGTTGCCCAGCGCCTTCTGGAAGGTGGGACTTGTAAGTGTGGCTTTGTAATTTGCGAACGGGTCATCCTTCAGGAAGTGGATGGCCGTTTTTCCGATACCGTGAAGATCGGTGAAACCGACTATCATGGTGTACAGTGTGGGATACAGTGAAAAGATCAAAAAGGTGATGAAAAAAGGAAGGCAGAATATATACCCCCATTTGGCATATCCGCCGGATCTTTTCTTTTTGCTCATACTCTCTTCTCCTTTGATTATTGACTAAAACCTAAACAACGAAAACAAAGATACAGGAGTATTATCCCATTTTTCGTTTTCGTTGTAAAGACTACCGGTGGGGCTTTCGCCCCACCGGAGCAATTATTCTAGTCTTTTATTATTTTGCCTCGATACCAAGGTTGTCAGCTACAGTCTGCTTGAAGTCTTTGATAGCGTCATCTCTGCTCTTCTCGCCTGCAGCGTAAGCCCTAACCTGATCTCTCCAGATCTGGTTGATGGACTCGTCATACTGTGTAAGGTTCTTGCCGTTTGCATACTGGTTTGCAGGAACGAAGTAATCAAACATGTTCTCGCCGCCGAGGAAGTCAAGAGCTCCGTCAGACTTGCTCATAACAGCACCTGATGCAACTGAATCCTTTGTGCCGCCCTCTCCGTTGAGAGTTCCGTTTGCCCACTTGTACTGAAGTCCATCCTCTGAAGAATCAAGAGTGATCCAGTAGATGAGATCCTTTACAGCAGGGATCTTCTCAGCGTCCATGTTCTTGTTTGCAAGAAGCCATGTGCCGCCCCAGAAGAATCCGATAGGTGAATCACAGCAAGCCCAGTCGCCGTATGTGCCTTCGCCAACCTTCTCGCCGCCGCAGTTAGGAGCGAGTGTGTAGTTGATGAGCCAAGCAGGTCCGAAGAATCCGAATACAGGCTTGTCGCCCTCACCCTTCATATCTGCGAACCATGCATCCTGCCAGTCCTGAGTCTGGTTTGACCAGCCCTTGTCTGTCAGATCCTTGGAGATGTCAAGGAAAGCTTCCCTCTTGGGATCGATCTGAAGAGCTCCGCTCTCATCGAGCCAACCCTTGTCAGAGCTGTTCTCAACTGCGTGCCAGATGTCACCGTCACCGGAAACGATAGCTACACCCTTGTCAGCAAGAGTAGCAGCTGCTTCCCAGAACTTATCCCATGATCCTGAACCGCCGCCGATCTGCTTTGAGATCTCAGCAGGATCATCTGTTCCGAATACGTCCTTTGCGATTGAACGACGATAAATGAATGTACCGCCTGTTGCCTGATATCCAAGTGCATCAACATCGCCGTCATTGTTTGTTCCTATATCTACGGAATATCCTGCGATATCGCTGTTCTTGATCTCAGCGTCGATGTCGATTCCGAGATCCTTGTAAGGCATAGCATACTCAGCCATGTCACCCTTTGAATACTTCAGGATGAAAGCTGCCTCTGCGCAGTACAGATCGGGCTGCTCAGCGCCACCAGCTATAAGAGCCTGGTCAAGAGCGGGCTGATAAGCACCATCAGTTGTTGCGATGATAGTTGTGTTGACCTTGTAGGGGAAATCAGGATGTGCTTCGATGTACTTGTCAACCATCCCGGGAACCTCGTCTGTGAATGCCCACAGATTGATCGTTCCGCTTCCGCCACCCTCAGCGGGTGCAGCTTCCTCAGTGGTAGCTTCTTCTGCTGCAGGCTCTTCTGCTGCAGGCTCCTCTGCTGCAGGCTCTGCTGCAGGTGCTGCTGTGTCAGCTGCTGCGCCGCAGCCGGCAAGCATGGATACTGCCATTGCGCTGCTCAAAATCAGTGCCAGTACTTTCTTCTTCATAAAAAACCTCCTTATTTTTTTCCGGTTGCCCGGATTTTTGTACAGATGCCCTTATGAACATCCAAACGGTAGTATATCACCGGAGGTTGTAATTTGTAAACAATTTTTGAATAAATTTTGAAGTTTTTAAAATATGTCGGGGTTCAGACACAAATTTGTCGGGGGTCGGATAAACGTTTTGTCAGTCTGTATCTATAATGAGTCCTGGTGCCTCACCCGTTTCAGGTGGATCCTGGTATCATTCATGCCCAGTACAA
>CAMVDF010000142.1 GCA_947166195.1 uncultured Lachnospiraceae bacterium | reverse complement strand
ACATTTTTTATAGAATGATGTTAGGGTCAAAATACCCTTTGATCGCAACATCATAGTAAAGGGGGAAAAAATGCTGTTTGGAAATAAACGGCTGCCGAGCATAGAGGCAGGCCATTACAAGAATACGGCTGGAAGTGCAACGCAGGTGATGCCTGTTCCGGCGCGTGTCAGCCTTTCCATGTCCGAAAACATCGGAGCACCCTGCAAGGTTCTGGTACAAAAGGGAGATACCGTAAAAGTCGGACAGAAGATCGGCGATACCGATGCATTTCTCAGTGTCCCGATACATGCCAGTGTTTCCGGTACTGTGAGTGCCATTGAGACCATGAGAAATGCAATGGGGGGGATGGATACCTTTGTCGTCATCGATTCTGACGGAAAGCAGGAGATGGCTGAGAATCTGAAGCCTCCTGTCATAGAGGATCAGCCCGGGTTCATCAATGCCATGAGGGAAAGCGGACTTGTAGGTCTGGGAGGTGCGGCTTTTCCCACCTGGGTCAAGCTCAATCCGAAGAATCTCATAGATGTGGATACCCTCATAGTGAACGGGGCCGAGTGCGAGCCTTTCATAACTTCGGACCACAGGACGATGCTTGAGGATGCCGACAATGTTATAGACGGAATGCTGGCTGTGATGAAGTGGCTCATAGCAGAGGACGGGTATATTGCAATAGAGGATAACAAGCAGGATGCCATAATAAAATTCAGGGAACTTCTGAAGGAAAGAGGCATAACCAATATCAGGGTATTTCCGCTTCCGGCAAGATACCCGAAGGGAGCTGAAAGAGTCCTCATCGAGGAGATAACCGGAAAGAAATGTGATGCAGGCGTTCTGCCGGCATCTTTGGGTCTCATCGTCATGAACATAACCTCAACCGCATTTGTAGGGCAGTATCTGAAGGACGGCATACCTCTCATAAAAAAGAGGATAACGGTTGACGGTGATGCCGTAAAGGAAGCGAAGAACGTGATGGCACCCATCGGGACCAGCATAAAGGATATAGTGGATTTCTGCGGAGGTTATGCCAAAGAGCCAAAAAAAATCCTCATGGGAGGTCCCATGATGGGAAGGGCGGTTTATTCCGACAGGATGACCCTCATCAAAAACAACAATGCCATCCTGATCTTTGGAGAGGATCAGGCTTTCATTCCGGAGGAGAGTGCGTGCATAAACTGCGGCAGATGTCATGAGGGGTGTCCGTTCCATCTGCTCCCTACGGCCTTTGCGGATGCCTATGCGGCGCGTGACGCAAAGAGGCTGAAGGAGCTGCAGGTCATGCAGTGTATGGAGTGCGGAAGCTGCAGCTTTGTCTGCCCTGCCCACAGACCTCTGGCATTTATAAATAAGCTTTCAAAAGCGTTGGTAAAGGAGGCTGACAGCAATGGCGGAAAATAATTTTCATGACGGCCTGACCGTATCATCCTCGCCTCATCTGGTGACGACACTTGATACAAGAAAGACCATGCTCTGTGTGCTTGCGGCGCTGGCACCATCGGCTGTCATGTCAGCGGTGTTTTTCGGAATATATCCGGTGTGTCTGATCCTCGGGTGCATGGCTTTTTCGGCTCTTTGTGAGTATCTCTACGACAGGATAATGAAGCTGCCGAATACGGTAAAGGACTGCTCATCACTTGTGACCGGAGCGATACTTGCCCTCACCCTGCCGCCGACTCTTCCCGTATGGATGGCCTTCATCGGATGTGCGGTATCCATCATCATAGTCAAATGTCTATACGGCGGGCTCGGAAAAAACATAGCAAATCCCGCCATAGTCGGAAGGATCGTTCTGCTCCTTTCTTTTACGACACAGATGACCACCTGGCAGTATACCGGATTTCAAAGAGCTGCCGGGATAGACGGGATGACCGGACCCACACCTTTGGGACAGCTTGCAGACGGTGTATTTTCATCGGCTCCGGGTCTGGCGGACCTCCTGTTGGGTAATAAAGGAGGAAGCCTTGGTGAGACCTGTATCATAGCGATCCTTGCAGGCGGGATCTTTCTCATCGCGGCAAGGATAATATCTCCCATCATTCCTTGTATCTATCTGGGAACGGTCTTTGTTTTTGCATTCATTTATTATCTTGCAGTGCCGCAGGAGGGTGCGGGTGCACTCTATATGGCAGTGTTTCATCTTTTGACGGGCGGTGCGGTGTTTGGAGCGTTCTTTTGTGCAACAGACTATGTCACAAGCCCCATACTGAAAAGAGGAAAGGTTATCTATGCCATAGGCTGCGGATTTTTCACAATGGTGATCAGGCTTTTCTGCTCATATCCTGAGGGAGCATCATTTGCGATCCTTTTCATGAACATCATGACTCCTCTCATAGATAAATACACGATCGACAGTTACTATGGCGTGACGAAAAGAGCGAGGGAGGAAAAAAAGAAGGCAAAGGAGGGTGAGGCAAATGGCTGAGCAGAGCACATACAAAGAATACATCTACCCGGTCATCATACTGGCTGTGATCTGTGCAGTTACAACAGCGCTTCTTGCGGTCACAAACTTTTTTTCGAAGCCGGTGATCGAAAGGAATCTCGCAGAATCTGCAAGGCAGACCAGGCTGGAACTTTTGCCGGGGGCGGATGACTTTCAGGATGATACATCAAATGCGGGAAAGCTTGCCTCGAATGAAAAGGCAAGGGTGACAGAAGTCTTTGCTGCTACAAACGGAAGCGGATTTGTGTATACCATAAAGTCAAAATCCTTTGGCGGAGAAATGACAATGATGGTGGGTGTCGGCAAAGACGGTGCCGTGACAGGAGTGAAGGTGACGGAACATGCCGACACGCCCGGCGTGGGAACAAAGGATCATGATCCCTCTTATCTGGCCCAATATACAGGAAAGAGTTCTCTTCAGAGTGAGAATGTAAAAAAGGAACCCGGTTTTGATTTCATAACCGGCGCTTCGGTTACGGGAACAGCCGTGCACGAAGGAGTATACGCCGCACTTGAACAGTACAGGGAGGGCAGATAGGATGGAAAAGAGCAAAGGCGCCGTATTTACAAACGGCATAATAAAAGAAAATCCCGTGCTGGTGTTGGTGCTGGGAACCTGTCCGACACTTGCGACCTCGGGATCGGTTGAGACCGGTCTGGGAATGGGACTTGCGGCAACGGCCGTGCTTGTATGTTCAAACATAGTCATATCACTCATCAGACGCTTCATACCGGACAAAGTGAGGATCCCCTGTTTCATCACGGTCATAGCGGGTTTTGTGACCATAGTGCAGATGGTTCTGCAGGCCTATGTGCAGCCGCTCTATCAGGCACTGGGACTGTATCTGCCGCTCATTGTCGTGAACTGTATCATACTCGGAAGAGCCGAGATGTTTGCAAGCAAGAATAATCCCATAGATTCCGCCCTGGACGGGCTTGGAATGGGTATAGGCTTTACACTGACGCTTGTCATCATGGGAACCATCAGGGAGATAATAGGAACGGGCTCATATCTTGCGGGAGACTGGTTCGGACTGGCCAAAGGATTCAAGGGTATCCCTTTGCAGGGCGCTTTCATGCCGGGAATGAGCATAATGACCATGGTGCCCGGGGGCTTCTTTGCGTATGCCATAGTGATGGCGGCCGTGCATTATTTTACAAAGGACAAGAAAAAGATCAGAAAAGATTTTGCCTGTGCCCAGTGTGCAGCCGCGGGAAACTGTGGATCTTCGGAGGATGCTGCGGCGGCAGAGGAAAAAGGAAAGGAGGGTGAAAAATGAGCCATATAGGAGCGATATTTATCATCATCATAGGAATGGTCCTCGTCAATAACTACCCTCTGGCGCAGTTTCTGGGTATCTGTCCCTTCCTCGGAGTTTCAAAGGATCTGGACAGTGCAAAGGGAATGGGTATAGCCGTAACCTTTGTAATGGTGCTTGCTACTGCCGTAACCTGGCCGATACAGAGACTGGTGCTCGATCCCATAGGTGTAGGTTATCTGCAGACGGTTGTATTCATATTGATAATAGCCGCGCTGGTACAGTTCGTTGAGATGTTTCTGAAAAAATCGATCCCCGGGCTCTACAAGTCTCTCGGAATCTTTTTGCCGCTGATCACAACAAACTGCGCGGTTCTCGGAGTATGTATATCCGTGATCGATGATGAGCTGGGATATGTTGATTCGCTTTTCACGGCATTTGGAGCGGGACTGGGTTTCTGGTTTGCTCTCTGGATAATGGCCGGAGTCAGGAGTAAGCTTTCCGATCAGAGCAGGATACCGGAACCCTTCAGGGGAGTTCCCATCGTTCTCATAACGGCAGCAATTCTGTCACTTGCATTCATGGGCTTTGGAGGAATGTTTCAATGATAACCATTATAACAGCGATAATAATAGTATTGGTCACGGGGCTTCTTCTGGGTGTACTTTTGAGTTTTGCATCAAAGATCTTTTTTGTAAAGGAGGATAAGCTTTTCATCGACCTTCGGGCAGAACTTCCCGGGGCAAACTGCGGGGGCTGCGGATATGCGGGTTGTGATGATTACGCTCATGCTCTTGCTGAGGATAAAGATATCCCCTGCAATAAATGCTCGGTGGGAGGACCGGAGGTGGCGGCAAAGCTGGCTGAGCTTCTCGGGAGTGAAGCCGGAGAAGCTGACAGGAAGATAAGTCTGGTTGCCTGTGACGGAAAGACGGAAAATGTCGGAAAACTCTACGAGTATGAAGGAATACAAAGCTGCAGGGCGGCAAAGACCCTTTACGGAGGAAATGCGGTCTGTCCCTACGGATGCATAGGGCTGGGAGACTGTGAAAGTGTCTGTGATTTTGATGCGATCCATGTAGTGGACGGAGTTGCGGTGGTCGACAGGGAAAAGTGTACGGCCTGCGGGAAATGCGTGGCTGCCTGCCCGAACCATCTCATCAGTATAGTATCCGAAAAGAGTCTCGTAAATGTCCTTTGCAGCAACAAAGCTTTTGGAAAGGATGCCATGTCGGTATGCAAGGTCAGCTGCATCGGATGCGGGATGTGTGAAAAAACCTGTAAATTTGATGCGATCCATGTGGTGGATAACATTGCTGTGATCGACTATGAGAAATGCAAAAACTGCGGGGCCTGCGCCCTCAAGTGCCCGAGGAAATGTATCATCAATCGTAGAATAGTGCCATCAACCGTACTTTAATCGTTGGATCAATATGTGGGAGATGAAGCCGGTGAGGATCCCGGTCAGGATTCCTGTGAGGGTCAGGACGGGAAGGTAATACAGGACTCCGGTGTTTGAGATGAGGAGGATGGCGACGAGAAGCTGCCCTGCATTGTGGACGGCCCCGCCGGCCAGGCTCACTCCTATGATGGAAAAGATACCGGTCTTTTTGAGCAGACACATCGCAAGAAAGCTTAAAAGAGCTCCCACAAGAGAATACATCATCCCCGTCACTCCGGAAAAAAGCAGTCCCGAAAGCAGTACCCTGACGATGTTGATCAAAAGGGCATGGCCTTTCGGAAGAGTGTAAAGAGCCGTGAGGATAACTATGTTTGCAAGCCCGAGTTTGATGCCGGGGATCTGAGGAAATACAGGGATCATTGAGTCAACATATGAAAGCATCATGGACAGCGTGACAAGCAGGGCACAGACTGCCACACGTCCCGGGATACTTCCGGTCATTTTTTTTTCATCTTGTGACGGCGTCATAGCCGCTTTCACCCCCTTTTATCTCGATCACGATGCGGTTTGGAATACATATGATGCTCTGTCCGGGACGGCTGATCCTGCCCTGGCGGACACAGATCCGGTTTTTGCAGTCTGATGATGCCATATATACTTCACCGTTTTCTACAACGATCCTGTTTGATCCGGTGTCTATGATCTTTTCTTCAAAAAGACCGCAGCTTTCAAATAATTCCCCGTCCTTTGTGACTACCACGACAGCGGAGGAACCGGGGTCCTCCGGTACGGATACGGAGACGAAGGTAAGCAGGGTACATACGAGGATCAGCGCAGCGGCAAGGATTATATCACTTTTTTTTATTATGCGGAAAATGTTCATGCTATTCTCTCATGAAAAAAAGACG
>CAMVDF010000141.1 GCA_947166195.1 uncultured Lachnospiraceae bacterium | reverse complement strand
ACCTGCTGTATCTGCTCCCTGAAACCGTACATAGTGGTCTGAACGGCAGGAGTGATGAGCCACCTTCCGCCCCCCTCGTTTGTATATACAAGAATGGCAAATACGATCTGTCTGTCCTCATTGACCGTATACCCTATAAACTCGGAGGTATCAAAATCTCCTTCTTTTCCTCCGTAGATCCTGTTCCAGCCGTTGCCTGTATATCCGTCGATATTGTCGTATCTTTCCTCTGTTGCGCCCGGTGCGACTATGGTCCATCCGGCAGCATCATTTGCGTAGTTTATATTCTTTTCGGAACCATCTACGCAGGGTCTTACCGCATAATCCTTGAACACCAGATATTGTGACACTATGAGATTTTTGTCCAGTCTCTCATATTCCTCCCACCAGCTCTGTCCTGTCTGGTTGAAGTACTGCTTCAGGTAATCAGGGTATAGTACCTTTCCTCTCATTCCACGCAGGAAAGGCGATTTTGAAACTCCCATTCCGGCCTCTGTGACAGTGAGTTCCAGATCCCTGTGAACACCATCAGCCTCGGGATAGGGAACAGTCCTGGTCGCTATACCTCCGTCAGCCAGGGAATGCAATGCCGTGATACGGATCTTTATCTTTGTATCCTTGTGTACAGAACCGGGTACCGTCAGCATCCATCCCATGCCGTCTCCCGTTCCTTCCAGCTTGATATCTGCCCCTGTTGCAGGTGTAACGCTTACTATATTTGCGCTGACCCTTTCAGGCTTCGTCCTGTCAATGCCGGGTGCACCCGGATTGCTGTTCAGTCTCACGGTTATAGGAGCTGTAGTGCCTGCATCTATCTTGTCATCTGCAGGACTTTCAAGGATCTCAATACCCTCAACATCATCTGACTCACCCAAATGTGCCGCATTGGTGCTGGTCCACTTGACTCTGTTTATATACACGTCAAAGGGATGTGCCGTTCCCATGGAATCAACCGCATTCATATGAATGACCGCTGCCCTTTCTGTCGGATCAATATGAAGAGTAGCAGGACTTGAAAGATCCGTTCCGGCACTGGTCCTGCCGCCGTCTCCTCCGTCAAGCTCATAGTTTACAACGTTTGAAGCATTACCCTTTGTTATTATCTTTTTGATGGTCAGCGGCAGATCCATACCCGGCTCTGCAGTGAGGTTGAGCGTATCAAGCTCCACTCCCTTGTTGACACTGATGCTGTCGGTACTGAGTGCCACCTTGTTCCGGAGTGAAACATTGTTTGCAACATGATACTCATACCTGCCGTTTGATTTGCTGAAATCCATCTCGACATAAATGATCCTCTTTTTTTCCATGTCTGTCAGATCACACTTGAAGGATTTTACATTGTCTGCAAGTTTTTCGGAAAGTACAGATCCACCAACCTCGACTATATCGTTCAGCGTCGGATCGTATGTCAGATCCTGCTGTTCAAAGGTAATAGTAGACTTTTCATCATCCGAGAGATCATGTTCCCAGATAATGTCATAGTGCTTGTTTTCTTCCTGATTAAAAGCATCGGGTGAACTGACCTGATTCAGGTTGAAGGTATAAACTGATAATTTTTTGTAGGTTATGTCTGCCTCAGGTACCGGGATATCCGAATCCTTTACAATATCATCCCAGTCAGCGGCTGTCGGAGTTGAAGCCGTGGTATATGAGTATGTTATCCTTTTGTTGGCATCTACCACTATGTCCTGGATGTGATCCATGACTATCTGGGCAGAGCTTTGCATGCCCGCTTCCGCACTTGTGGAAGAAAAGCTTCTGGAGCTTACCACCATGATGCTGCCTATGCCGGCAACCAGGATCGCTCCTATAACAAGAGCTATCAGCAATTCGACAAGCGAAAGGCCCTTATTATCTTTCATAAATTTTCTCATACACTATTCCTCCCGAATCTGTGAGGTTCCATCACAGTTTAGTCTTCCGTCACCTTTCCTGTGATCTGATGCATAGTGAGGGTCTCTGTCAGCCCTCCCCCGGTTATAAAGATATTCTCAATGATATAATCGCCGCCGACCTGCCCGGCAACAGCACCGGAGATGTCGCCGGAGATCTCGCTTTGTATCACACTTCCGTTAACTTTTTTGAAAGCACCTGTTGAACGGTTAAACTCAAAATAAACCCCGTCACCGTCCAATGGTATCCTGTGAGCAGCATCCACCGACGAGATAAATTCAAGACTGACTCTGGACGATCCTGCCTCTTTTGCATCCTCAGCTATATACTTTGTGTCAGCCACGCCACCTATGGAAGATATCTTTGTGATCTGCCGGACCATCACCTTGTTGTCTGCACCCCTGTACAGATGGAGTATGACCCTGTTTTTTCCCATGGAGGCGACCCGAACCCGGTCCAGTTCATGATGAAGCTGCTTTGAGCACTGTCTGGCTGCAGTCCTTCCGATGACATTCGTTGATAGAAGAAACATCCCAAGCATAAGTGCCAGGATAGCTACAACCGTCAACAGTTCTACAAGGGAAAACCCTTTGTTGTTATCTCTTAAACCAGTTTTCATACCTTACAAGCTCCCCGAAATCTATCCTCTGGCTTTCACGATCCACACTGTTTCCTGATACCACAGTACCTTCAAGCACATACTGAGGTCCGTCCTTGAAGTATTGCAAAGGCTTTGTAATGCCTGCCTTTGGAGTACCTGATGCAATATTAACCGTTTGAAGGACACGGACAAGATCCATCCTGTCCTCGCTTATCTCTATGGATCCCCCTGTCTTGAAGGTGATGGTTCCCTTTGCAATGATAACACCGGAGAAGCTTCCGGATACTTCAACGTTTCCGCCCGCAATGATCAGGTGGATGGAAGGATCGGAGCCATCATATACATAGTCGGCATTCGTTACGATACCTTTTACCGCATCCGGATCTGTCGGATTTGCTCCGGCATAATACACAACCTCTCCCGACGGAAGGTTTGCTTCATTTATGATGTTCTCAAACACCGTTTTTGTCATCTCGTTTGCACTGATGGAGGTCGAATCCGTTGTCAGCTTGGTACACAGCGCATTGTATGCTGCAGAAATATCCACATTGTTCTGGCTCTCAAGCAGGGAACTGCTCTTTGCTTCCGAATAGTTCAGGCTGTCGATATCAGGTCCGTTCAGATAGTGTCCCGCAGTTGTGATACTGTTGCTGCTGGCTCCGGGACTTTCATCTATGAAACTGTCATCCAGGTAATACCTGTAGAATGACTCAACATTGTCTTTTTTGTTTGCATAGTAATCCTTCGCAAATTCCTTTGCTTTTTCTTCGGTCATCATGAGATAAAAGTATGCAAGAAGCTGACCGTACTGGTTTTTGTATACCACCTTGTAGCTGGTGGAGTATTCACCAAGTGTCTTTCCTCCGAGAGCAGCCACGCCCCTGTTGAAATCCACGGTCTCTATATGGCCTTTGGTCAGATCGTAGTTTCCGTTCAGATACTGGGATGTGTAGAAGTTCGGCTCAGCCTGTCCGAGAGCGTTCAGGGATACCGTGATATTCGGCACAGGATTCTTTCCGACAAGAACATCCCCTGCTCCGCCGCTGTTTCCATTCTCCTTCCACACACCTATGCAGGTACCGGGTATCAGATACTGAACCTGATCTCCCTTGACCGAGATGGATTCATCCATCATGATGTCCCCGGTGTTTCCGCTGAGAGTGGTACTTCCGCCGGGAGCATTTGAACTGACGGTTTTTTCCTCTGTATCTCCTGTTCCTACGAATGCGTGTCCTGCTATCAGCACGCTTCCGGCATCCTTCAGGTCAAGCTTTGCATTTTTTGAATTTATGATCATAGCCGAAGAATCATTGGCGCTGACGGTGGAATTTCCAAATCCGAAATAGTCACCCGCTATCTTCATATCTCCGGCAGCACTGTATACCAGGTCATTTGCAACATAAGTCTTGCCCTTCACGAGCCCCGATCCCTTTGAAAGGTCTATGTCATGAGCATAGAGTCTTGTCAAAGGCCCTGTTACAACTTCCGCCTTTGTTCCTGTGGCCATTCCGTTCAGTGAAAGGGTTCCCCTCGTTACAAGATACTCGGCATTCTGTGCATCCAAAGATGCTTTGTCTGCGGCTATTGCCGAATAACCTTCGCCAACCATGATACCGTTCTGTCCGGCGTAGGCACTTTTTTTGAGTATAACCTGTGATCCGTTCTCTATATTGATCCCGGTATCGGCTATGATGGAATACTCAAATATGGGTGGCAGCTCGGATGCCTTTGAAAACCTGATGGACGGAAGTCCGATGGAAAGGTCGGAGGTGATCTCCGAATAGTTTCCCGTATTGTGGTCATAAAACTGAACCGTGATATTTTTGAGGATGACACTCTTGTCGGTCTTTTGGATATTGATGCCTGCAGGACATACCAAAGCCGCTTCGTAGATCGAAGTGCCATCAGGCCCTGGACTCAGTGTTCCGGGATTGTGCTGATCTCTTACCGTCGCAGTAAAGGGATTGAACATTACTTCTATGTAGTCTATCAGTTTGTCCGGATCAAACCTGTCAGGATCAGAGGGATCCCTGTAGGAAAGATATACCTCATTTAAATACCTGTCCTGAAGCTCTGCCTCAGTGGTTCCGTTTGTGTAATCACCAAAAGTTCCGGAATAAACCCTGATCAACGCATCGGATGCATCCTTTTGCATGCCTGCCTTGATCTCTTCAAAAACCGTCTCCGCAGAATAAAAGGTTTCCTTGTTCTTGGCATCCGTGGTCTTCATGAAATAGTTGGACATGGTCACCCACATCAGGGTCGCCACAAGGATGGATATGAAAGCAACGGCAACGATGACCATGACCATTGCCGAGCCTTTATTATTTTCATGCATTTTCCTGATCAAACGTTTAATCATAGATATACCTCTCCGGTTACTGATCGATCTTTGTACTGTCAAGTGTGGTTAACAGCATGTCTTCCGGGAATCCCGCATCCGCCGCACCCTCCTCGTATACCCGTACAACAGCATCGAACATACGATTAACCTTTCTGGTGGAAACCGCTTTCTGCGCTTCAAGCTGGGTTGGACTGACAAGCGAGCTCCCAAAATGGAAGGTGACATTTCCGGCGGGAATATCCGCTCCGTCATGCAGGCTTCTCAAAAGATTGGTACATACAGTGGTGACTCTGTTGTCATAGGAGGTAAAGGTATCCTCCCTGATCGTCACATCCAGCTTGTATGTAGCTTCTCTTGCATACAACTCGGGCAGTATCACCGGATCCGTGGTTTTTTGCTTCATAATATATAAGGTTATCGGTATACTGTCCTCATTTTTAAAGATTATCCTGTCATTGTAGATAATGTTCTGATCATGTCCTTCAATGGAATAGATCCCCGAATAGGCCGGGTAGAAGAAAAAGTACATACTTCTGATGGAGCATCCGTCGTCAGCTACATCTATGTTGTTGTATGCGGTGTAATTTCTGGAATAGGGCACAGTAACAGAACCGGCAGAAACCGTCTCATAGGTGACCTTCACAGTGGCAAGCTGCTTCGGGTTTCCTATAGCAGTAACTCCGGCATCCTTGAGTTCGATCTCAAAGGTCCGGTTCACCTCGGTTCCGATAAACCCGTTCAGATCGATGAGTTTTTCAAGAAATTCCTGTCTTGAATTGTAGTTGTCAGACATGAAGATGCCGTCAAAGTGGCTGTCCATGATCGAAAGATCAGCCAGATCATCGCTGTTTGGCTGGATCTTGTTTCCTGATGCTCCGCCGGGACCCGCACTGATCCTGTTTCCTGATGAAGTGAAGTTTGTTCCGTCGATATCAAGCACGGCATCATACTTCTGCCCCTGATATACCAGATCCTTCATGGTATACCTGTTCACCAGAGCGTTGGCGTCCGCAGATGAGACGGTGGCATTGGCAGAAATGATCTTGTGGTTTGAGGGATCGACTATACCCTCGTTGTCGATCAGTCTGAAGTCATCGGCTCCTGTAAACTGCTTGTTGACATCCTTTGTAGAATATCCCTTGATACCCTCCATGATATCCTGAGCTATCATGGTTGAGCGCAGTTTGACCT
>CAMVDF010000140.1 GCA_947166195.1 uncultured Lachnospiraceae bacterium | reverse complement strand
GAATCCATCAGGGAAGCCTGCGACATGATATGTTCGATCTTTGAACACAGCCCGGTATTCCGCATAGGCGGAGATGAATTCGTTGCGGTACTTCGTGATCAGGATTATGAAAAGAGGGAAAGCCTGATCTCAAATCTTTTGTATGAAAGAGAAAAGAGCCGCAGGAATTCGGGTGTGACCATCTCCTACGGGATCTCTGATTATGATCCCGAAAAGGACCTGAGGGTTGCTGATGTTTTCAAAAGAGCCAATGCCGCGATGAACGAAAACAAAAAGCAGTCAAAGAAGGGAAAGAGGCTCATCGGGCAGCCGGAGCCTTTGCTGCTGTACCGTGACAGGCCGGAGAGGTTTGGCGCGATCTTTGAGGAGCTTGTGTTTCGGATGACCGAGTCGAATGTTCCGAATGTGAAAAAGATCGAATCGCTGCTGAACAGGATAGGCGATATGTTCAGGCTTTCGAGGGCAGTCACGCACATCTACCGCAATGCAGATGATGAAAAAAAGGGAGAGGGCGAGACGCTGTGCTCCTTTGACAAGCATTTGAAGGATGTTCCGGTCTGCACGGTCAGATATGTATCAAGCGTTCTTTCGATAGCTACCATGACAGCATATATGGCTGAGGGGATAGAGCCGCTGTCGGATGAGGAGCTGGAAAAGGTGAAGCTGGTGATGCAGTCCGTGGTGTCCTTTGTCAGCCGCAACAGGATGAGTTCGCTTGTGGACAGGATGGCCTTTTATGATGATGAGGGATACCGCAATGTCAGGGCATTCTTTTATCAGATGATGGAGATCAATCCCGACGACAGGGCGGTCGCTTATTATAATATAAGACAGTTCGGCGTCATCAACAGCGAATACGGAAAGAAAAATGCCGATCTCATAATGAAGAAGCATTACGAAGGACTGAAGGAACTGATCGGAGACAGGGGTGCGGTCTTCAGGCTGGGAGGCGATTTTTTCATGGCTCTTTTTGGGCAGGAGCAGATCGATCCGGTTTCTGACTATCTTGAAAGGACGGACATAGATCTTGATGATTCCGGAGTCAGGATAGTTCCGGTGTCCACGAGGGCGGGCGTTTATATTATACCGGTGGGAAGTACCAATGAGGAAGCACCAGATTTCATCAGCAGATCGGCAATGGCCTACAAGACGGCAAAGGAGATCGACGACGGCACCGTTTATTTCTATGACGAAAAGATGACCCACAAGGTGGCAAAGGCTGACAAGATCCGGAAGGATTTTCCGGTGGCGCTCAAAAGGGAGGAATTTCAGGTTTATTATCAGCCGAAGGTTGACATCAATACGGGAGAGATGGCCGGGGCCGAGTCCCTTTGCAGATGGATCAAAAACGGCAAGATGATACCGCCTGCGGATTTCATCGAGCTGCTTGAAAGAACGGATGATATCTGCACTCTTGACTATTACATGCTGGAGCATGTGTGCATGGATCTTCGCCGGTGGCTTGATGAGGGAAAGACCTGTCCGCGCATCTCGGTGAATTTTTCAAGGCGGCATATGAAGGACAAGCGATTTGATGAGACCATAACCGGGATCGTTGACAAATACGGTATTCCAAGGAAGCTTATCGAGATCGAGCTGACGGAGACCACGACGGATGTGGAGTTTGCTGATCTGAAGCGTGTGGCGGCAGGTCTGCAGAAGATGGGAATGTATACCGCAGTGGATGATTTCGGAATCGGGTATTCATCGTTAAAGCTCATCAAGGATATACCGTGGAATATACTCAAGGTGGACAAGAGCTTTTTGCCTGAGGATGAGAATGTCCAGGGCGAAAACGTGGATATCATGTACAGATACGTGGTGGCCATGACAAAGGAACTGGGGATCGAGGTCGTGACCGAGGGTGTTGAGACCGTCGATCAGGTGAGGATCCTCAGGGAAAACGGCTGCGACATCGCTCAGGGATTTCTCTACGACAGGCCGCTCCCGGTGGTGGAATTTGAGACGCGGCTTGATGGATATACATACGAAATATATTAGCGTTTCAGAGGGACGGTTCTCTGTTACACTTTTGTATCAGAGGGACGGTTCTCTGTTACATTTTTGTATCAGAGGGACGGTTCTCTGTTTCAAAACGGAGGTCAGATCCCGTGAAACGCTGATGAATACAGGCGTCACACAGAACCGTCCCCTGTGACGGAGGAGTTTTTGATGTTACTGAGGTCAAAACAGATCAGGATCAACCTGCTGCTGCTCATAGATATGGCAAGCGTGCTGCTTGCCTATTTTGCGGCCGGTATCATCAGGTTTGATGATAATGCGGGATGGTTTTCAACCTACCTTTATATGACCACCCTTCTCATCTTTGAGGTGGTCTGTATTGTTGTGTTCTTTGCCGGAAGGAAGAGACAGGAGACGTTTCTGGGTGCCGGCAGGTTTCAGAACGCCGTCATCTGCATCAGGAACACTGTTCTGCTTGCGGTCTTCGGAGTGTTCTACCTCTTTGCGACCCAGACGGCAGGGCTCATATCCAGATATTTCGTGGGCTTCTTTTTTGTGGGCTATTTTATTATCTCGTACATACTCAGGATGCTGTATCGTCTCTTCCTCTTGAAGGTTGCCGGCAGCGGGATCAACGCCACCAATGTGATGCTGGTGGCGCTCAAAAACGAGGCACCGCAGATCATCCGCAGGATCCGCGACAGGAAGGGCAATCTCATCAATATCTCCTGCGTGACCATCATTGATTATGACTGTGTCGGGAAAAAGATCGAGGGGATCCCGGTAGTGGGTAATAAAAACGACTACCTTGACACCCACAGAGAAAATGTCTATGACGAGGTCTTCATCCACATCCCCTATGATTTCGAGTTTGAGCTCAAAAAGCTGATACTGGGTTTTGAGGAGATGGGTGTCACCGTGAACCTGAACATCGGGATCTACAATCTGGATGCGCAGGAAAAGACCATCCGAAGCTTCGGAAGCTACAGCGTGATCTCCTACATGCCGGTGAAGTTCTCGGCTTTTGAGCTTTTTGTAAAAAGAGCCATGGACATCATAGGAAGCCTGGTCGGGCTTGTCATCTGTTTCATCTGTTTTCTGATCTTCGGACCCATAATAAAAGCGACCTCGCCGGGCCCCGTGTTTTTTGCCCAGACAAGGGTGGGGATAAACGGCAGGAGATTCAAGATTTATAAATTCCGTTCCATGTATCAGGATGCCGAGGATAGAAAGGCGGAACTGATGGAGGATAATGAGATGAACGGGCTCATGTTCAAGATGGAAAACGATCCGAGGATCACCCCCATAGGAAGGTTTTTGAGAAAGAGCTCCATCGATGAGCTGCCCCAGTTCTGGAATGTGCTGAAGGGTGACATGAGTCTTGTGGGGACCAGACCGCCGACAGTCGACGAATACGAGCAGTATGAATCATATCACATGAGAAGGCTTTCCATCAGGCCGGGGATCACGGGACTGTGGCAGGTATCCGGCAGGAGCGACATCACGGATTTCGAGGAAGTGGTAAAGCTGGATCTGAGGTACATAGACCGCTGGTCGCTCCTCCTTGATATCAGGCTGATCTTTGCAACCATAGGAATTGTGCTCTTCGGAAAGGGTGCAAAATAATAAAAACGGCGTGAAATAAAAAAAGAAACGGCTTTCAGCCGTTTCTTTTTAGGAGAGTATATTGGGGAGAATATCTAATCAAAAACTTGCAAGCTCGTAGCTTCCAGTTCCTTTGATCTGAAATTCATTATAGGATCCAAATATGTGCAAATCGTGAACATGTCCTAAAAATCATCTAAAATTTATAAACAAAACGGAAAATGAGATTTCGTCTTCATTTGACATCGGAAGAGTCAGGTTGTATCTTTGATATGTTGCAAAAGTCAGGGGTGTCCGGGTATCCGGGCTGAGAGAATACCCTCAAAACCTGAACCGGGTAATACCGGCGTAGGGAGACAAGGAGTTTATCATGTCATTATTTTTCAATTCTGAAGAAGGCGGTTCTTATTATTCACTTACAACTGCGGGAACCGTCGCGATCATTGCGGTCATCGTGCTGCTGCTCATCATTGTCGCATTTGTAAGATCAGCAAAAAAAGAAGAAAAAAAGGGGCCGGCCATCGATACGAGAACGCTGGCGTTTACAGCGCTTTCCATCGCACTTGCCTTTGTTCTGTCCTATGTGAGGATCTTCAAGCTGCCCTGGGGAGGCTCGGTGACGCTGTGTTCCATGCTTTTTATCGTTCTCATAGGTTACTGGTACGGACTGAAGGTCGGGCTCATAGCGGGGTTTGTGTACGGATGTCTGCAGTTCATCCAGGACGGAGGAAGCTACATCCTCGATCCGCTCCAGGCAGGTCTTGATTATTTCATAGCCTTCATGGCTCTGGGGCTTTCGGGTCTTTTCTGCAGGATGAAAAAGAACGGGCTCACGGTCGGATATATCGTTGCGGTGCTTGCCAGAGGGGCTTTTCATTCCCTTGGCGGATATCTGTACTGGATGGATTATATGCCGGAAAACTTCCCCGAAAAGCTGGCACCGGTCTATCCCATAGCCTACAACTACGCATATCTTCTGGCGGAGGCTGCGATCACCATCATTGTGATCAACTTCCCGCTTGTAAAAGATGCACTTAACCGCATCACCAATATGGCCAGAAAATAATGTGACAGGAGTGTGACAGGGGGACAGTCCCCCTGTCACATTTTTGACTCTGAAAAAGAGACCGGGTGACATGCCCGGTCTCTTTATGTGTTATAATACCGAAAGAAGACAGTGTATCACAGGGACGGTTCTCTGTTACAAAATTGAGGCCGGACTTCGTGAAACGCTGATGAATACTGGCGTTACAGAGAACCGTCCCCTGTGACGGGCCTGATATGGAAAGAAAACAGTTTGTGTTTAGAGGAGGGTTTTTATGTCGGATGTCAGAATGGAAAAGGCGATCGCGGATCTTGATGTACTTGCTTCCGTATCGGGGGATGATAACGGGGAGCTTTCCGGTGTAAATGAGGCGATAAGGTCCCTGAAAGCAAAGACGGACAGTTTCTATGCGGATAATAAGGAACTTTCCGATGAAGACATCGCAGATCTCCTTGCGGAATATGAAAAAGTCCTTAATGCCTGCGATGAGTTTGCCAAACAGGGCAAGGAGATGTCCGGCATCGGAAAGGGCAGGCTTGCGTGCGTGAAGGCGATCCGTGCCCTTGTGACGGAGGATATGCGCTCCTTAAACGAAGCCGGCGGTCTGAGCGTGAAGGGACGCACCCTGCGCAGGATAATACAGGAAGGGCGTTCCATTACCGCAAGCGTGAACGAGGGAGAAGAGATAAAAACCGTCGGCGGACAGATGAATTCCCGTATCCCCGTGAAGCTGAAGTTTGAGGACGGATCGGAGGAAGAGGGCTTTTTTACCGAAAGTACTCAGGCAAAAAGCGTTGATACGATCCAGGCGGATATAATCCTGGAAAATGAGAGTAAATACGGAAAGAATTCCATCGAAGCAAGGATCGCAAGGAACGTCTGCTCTATTAAGCGTCAGAATCTGACAAATATCTATACTTCGGTAAAAGGCAGGCTTGAGGAGTTTCTTGCAAGTGATGGGCTTGAAGAAGACCTGGAAAGCTACGATGAAACGTTCAATCTGCTCGGACCTTTTATCAATATGCTTGACGGGACTGCAAAAGATGAGCTCAGGAAGCAGGAAAACAAGGAACTTCGAAGGTATTGTCTCAATCTCATAAATGATACTTTGGCAAGATCTGTCACAGGCCTGATGAATACCAACTTCGCAAAGATACCCGAGGGCGAGGGCATAGACAAGAGAAACAGCGCCATGAGCACTGTGGCAAATTTTCTCGGTATGGGAGGCCTGATCGCGGGAGCAAGAAGCTTTACGCTGAAAACGGCAGAGGGGGAAAAGAAGGGAACCTTCCAGCAAAAGGCAAAGGGAGCGGATTTTGACAATCTTCAACGGGATGATCCTGCCTGGGATATAGCACAGAGACCGAATCTTGACGATATGGAGCATCCTGCAGTGAAGCAGCAGCTTGCCGATCTGCAGGC
>CAMVDF010000139.1 GCA_947166195.1 uncultured Lachnospiraceae bacterium | reverse complement strand
GTGACTTGGGTGTTGCACTTCAGATGATAATCCAAGCTGTCCCCCTGTCACACCCACCTGTCACATTCCGCAGTTAACATAAGTTGTAACAGAGAACCGTCCCCGTGATACACAAATTATCATCAAATATGGTATGATGTCTGAAACGGAACTGATCAGTTTCACGCTGAGGGGAGAAATACCATGAAAAACAGAAGGATCCACAATAAATAAAAGAGTACTGGCAATGCTGCTGGCGTTTATCCTGTGCCTGTCGCAGACAGTGATGGCTGCCGCGGATGAGATGTCCGCCAAAGAGCCAAAAACCGAGACAGCATCGGTATCGGAGGAAAACGCTCCTGCCGAGCCGGAAACCGAGGAGACTTCCGGAGGAGAGAACGACCTGGTATCCGGTGATCTTATATATATCGTCAGCGACAACAATGCTGAAGTAATCATCACCGGACGCAAGGACGAAACATCGGCAACAGGAGACCTTGTGATCCCTGACACCGTCAAAAAGAACGGCAGGGTCAGGGGGATAGACTATGGTACAAGTGATATCTCATGCCTGTATAAGGGCTTTACCTTCAACACCCCTGTCTATGTCGAAGATCTCGTAATGACATTCGGCGGCAGAGAAGTAA
Organism: uncultured Lachnospiraceae bacterium; assembly: GCA_947166195.1. GTDB lineage: Bacteria > Bacillota > Clostridia > Lachnospirales > Lachnospiraceae > NK4A144. Next base: position 5,425 of record CAMVDF010000139.1, on the reverse strand, counting down.
AGAACAAAGAAAAACTTGAGATGAAGACCGGACAGATGCAGCAGTTCAGGATAAACAAAACCTTCCAGACCTTAAACTTCAAAAGCAGCAGGTCCGCATCCGTCTTTATTGACGAAAACGGATTTGTCTACGCCGGAAAGAAGGGCAGGTCTGTGATCTCAACAAAGATAAACGGCACCACTTACAAACTTACAATAGAAGTGAAAGAATAGAAACCCCGGGGACGGTTCTCTGCTTCGGGAAGAACCGAAACAGAGAACCGTCCCCACGGTACACGACAAGGAGAAGTATGCGCTCATCAACCGCGGAAAACAATAATTCAGTCACAGCATCGCCGCAGTCGGAGATCATCCCGAGGCTCTACATGAAGCTTCTGCCCGTGCAGATCGTGCTGGTCATCATAGGGGGATCGAATTCCATCATCGACAATGCCTTTGCGGGCAATCTCATAGGAGCGGATGCCATGGCAGTCACAGGATTTTTCAGTCCGGTGGTGTTTTTTCTGAATGCCGTGAACGCGCTGATCTTTGGCGGCGCCCAGGTGCTTTGCGGAAGGTATCTCGGGAAAAAGATGGTGGAAAGGACCAGGAGCTTTTTCACTCTGGATATGATAATGATGATGATCATATCCGTCGCTCTCCTTGTTGCAAGCGAGTTTTTTTCGCTGAATGTTGCGGCGGCTCTTGGTGCGGAGGGTGCCATCGCAAGAGAGCTTGCCGCCTACATACGCGGGTTTGCCCTGGGTCTTCCCTTTTTTTGCATGGGGACGCAGTTTGCCGCGTTTTTGCAGCTTGAGCATCAGGAAAAGCGCAGCTATACTGCCGTTGCCATGATGTTTGCAGCCAATGCGTTTTTTAACTGGCTGTTTGTCGCGGTGTTTGATATGGGGCTTTTCGGTCTGGGGCTTTCAACATCGGTGGGAAATATCATCTTTTTTGTCATCCAGGGAATGTATTTTTTAAGCAGCAGAGCAGTCATTCGGTTCAGCAGAAAAAGCATCGTGCTTTCCGACATAAAGGATATTCTGTTCTACGGACTGCCCATGGCTGCCTCACAGCTTTGCATCTGCCTGAGAGGGTTTTTCTTAAACTACATCATCCAAAACTATGTGGGACCGGACGGCCTGGCGGCATATTCTGCCATATTTTCCTTTGGCTGTATCTACTGGTGTTTTCCCGCGGGAGTCAGCTCGGCGGTAATGGTGCTCGGAAGCGTCTTTGCCGGAGAAGAGGACAGGACAGGCCTGAAGATCCTGATGAAGACCTATCTGACAAAGGGATTGGGACTTGTCTCGGCAGCAACCCTTGTGGGAATTTTGCTTTGTTATCCCTTCACCAATGTTTTCTTTCATGATCCTTCGGCTGCCGTTTATGCGATGACGCTTGCAGGCTTTGCCATCTACCCGCTGTATGCGCCTCCCAGCACCATCATCGTGGGCTTTTCAAATTATTTCCACTGCATGTCACGCGAAAGAATAGTCCGAATCCTGTCGCTCACCGACGGTATAGTGGGGGTCATGATTTTCACATACCTTCTCGTCCCGCATTTCGGCATGATGGGAGTATGGGTCGGGCAGGTACTGGGCAGTATCTTCAACGTTCTTATTATAGCGGGCTACATATATCTGTATAATAAGAGACCGCCGGTGAATGACGACATTGCCGTTAAGTTAAGCGTTTCAGAAAGCAGATGCGCGAGCAGGAGGGCCCCGTGCCGAGCACCCGCCGGAGCGCAAGGGACGGGAGGTGGCCTGCGGGAGCAAGAGCCGATACATGGATCGCTTAACTTAAGGGCAGTATCGATACTCGACAGTCTGATGTGCTTTGACAGCGGTTTCGGAGTGAGCGATGAAAACAGGATCGATATCACCGTCCGCAGCATGGATGATGTGATGGAGCTTTCAAACCGTGTTTGGACGTTTTGCAAAAAGCACGGGCTTTCGGGCCGCAGGATGTATTTCTCATCGCTTTGCACCGAGGAACTTGCGGGAAACATCGTCACGCACGGCTTTGCGGACGGGAAAAAGCACAGCATTGATATCCGTGTTTCCTATGTCAATGATGAGATCATGATCTGCTTCAAGGACGACGGCATCCCCTTCAATCCCGAGGAGGCGGCCCGGCTGTTTGAATCAGAGAATGCACATTCGCAAAATGAGGCGACGGCCTTCCGCAACACAGGACTCCAGATCGTCAGCCGCATATCCAGGTCCATGACCTATCAGAACACCTTCGGACTCAACATTCTGACCATTCGTATATGATGTGGGACAGAGATACGTCCCCTGTCCCTCTCAAACTGTGACGAAATATTATTCCAATAACCCCTGAATATGGTATGATATCAACGGTCAAAAAACTGTTTTTCAAACTAAATGTATGTTTAATAAACAATTGATAAAACAAAATAAGACGGTTTTCCGTATCATCGCCTTTTTTGCCTGCTTTCTTTTGACATTTCCTGTCTGTGACCGTATTGCATATTCTGCAATGAATTCCGAAGGCGGTATCGGAACAACTTCAAAATATGCGGATCCTGTGGATGAGTTTCTTTCCAGATCTGTCTTTGTTGGCAATTCCATAAGTGTCGGTCTTTACCTCTACAACAGCCGGAAAGACAACATCCCTCTCGGGGATGCAACGATGCTTACGAGGGAGTCATATTCTTTTGTAAATGACTTCAAATCCAATACCCCGTATCTCCCCAGGTTTAACGAAACACCGATGAGGGCAAAGGATGCCATCAGGGAATGCGGAGCGGAATATGTTTTCATCTGCATGGGAACCAATGATCTGGTGGGAAAGGCGGGCGCGGAAAATGCCCTGGCCAACTTCAAAAAATATATCGCGGAGATATTGGAAGAAAATCCCGGCATCACGATCTTTGTGGAAAGCTGTACTCCTTCAACAGCGACAAGCAATGTCATCAATTCCAAGGTGCTGGCCTTTAACTCCTATGTGAAGAATTACTGCAATGTCTATCCGGGAATTCATTATATCGATGTGGCAACAAAATTGAGCGATGCCGACGGTTATCTGCTGCCGGAATTTGCATCCGACGGAAGTGTCCATCTCTCCAATTCCGCGTATGAATTGTGGGTCGAAACTGTCAGATCTTATATCTCGGATTACATCGGGAAAAAAACGGTAAATTCCGATGACGACGATGCTCTCAAAAGAGCACTTGTATTGGAGAACTATGGGAAATACCTGCGAAAACTCGATGAAATGAAGCGCTATGACAGGATCCTGCGCTACACATCACCCATAGTTCCGGTTCAGTGATCCGGTAGACAGGGTGAGGGTACAGAGAAACTTTTTGAACAATATACCTATAATAAAAACGTTTGGAGGCCTGCGATCATGAGACAACTGAAGAAGATAATAAAAAGATTTGCAGCGGCAGAGCCATTGTGACGGGGGATATGGATTAGACCCCTACGGGAAGTATCGCGTATGAATCCGGCTCATATTCAGCCTCAGAGGCAAACGAAAAGTTTCAAAACAGGCAGATCTACCCAGTGGTTTTGTATTCTGTAAATAAAACTGATTCAACCTACGGAGCGGGAACGGTCGAATGCACCGGCAGTCCCATTGTAATGAACGGAGAGCAAAAACTTCCTGTAGGGGAGACCGTCACCCTGACCGTGACCTCCGAGGATAACTACACCATCGGCCAAGTGAGCTACAACGACGGCAGCGATCACACGATCACGCCGGTAAACGGTGTATACTCCTTTGCGATGCCTGAGCAGAATGTCACCGTCTCGGCGACGTTTTCGTCATTTTTTCTGTTTCTGTCATTTTGAATATCTCCTTTCTTTTTTTGTGTCGTATCCGGCGATTTTTGGATAAAAAAAGGCGGGGACGAATAATCTTCTTAAGATCAATCGCCACCGTCTGCGGTAACAATATTTAGTTTGACTGTATTTTAGTCTATGTCGGCCCCTTCCTCCTCAAGCCATTGCTTTAACTTCTTTTGAAGCACCTTTTTATCTGGTAGATATAACTCATACTTTGACGCATATATATTTGCATCTTTGGGAAGTGTCAATTCTACCATCGAGTCATTCTTATCACTGCATAACAGTATTCCTATTGTCGGATTTTCTTCTTCTGTTTTTTCATATCGGTCATAATAGTTCACATACATTTGCATCTGTCCGAGATCCTGATGTTTTAGCTTGCCTATTTTTAAGTCCAGCAGGACAAAACATCGAAGCAGTCTGTTATACAGAACGAGATCAACTTTATAACTGTCCTCATCAAAAGTAAATCTCTTTTGACGATCAACAAATGTGAAGCCCTTTCCTATTTCCATAAGAAACTCTTGAAGATGATCAATAATGCGTGTTTCAAGTTCGTTTTCTGAATATTCCGCTTTTTCCTGCAGACCAAGAAATTCAAGTACGAGCGGATCCTTTACCACATCCTGTGGTTTCTCTATTATCTGTCCCTTTTCAGCAATCTCTTTTACCTTATCTTTATCTGTGCTTAATAACAGTCTTTCATAAAGTGAGCTGCCATACTGTCTTTGGAGCGTCCTCACCGACCAATTACTGTCAGCCGCCTCAATTTCATAGAAGTCACGCTCTTCTTGGCTTTTAGCTCGCATCAGAATTAGATAGTGTGACCATGAAAGCCTAAACGGGTTTTCTTTTTTCAATTTCCCAAACAGTGTTTGGGATTTTTGTCCTACGAATTCCGTAAACAGCGTTTGGGAAATTCGTTCCTGATACACCTGATAAAACTTTCTTGTGTTTCTGAGCGTCTCCCTCGAATATCCTCGACCAAATTCCTCCGTAAGAGCTTCTGACAAGCGGTCAATTACTCTTTCCCCGTATTTTGCACGGTCTTTTCCCTCCTGCTGTACTTCTATAATCCACTTGCCGAGCGCATAATAGGTCATCAACTCAATTATATTGATATGTTGAACAACCAGCCCTCTAGCATAGCGAATCTATGATATTATTGATAGCGATGAAGCGCACATCCTTTTCGACGAACATGATCTCGGTATAATAACCGACCTTCAGATAGTCAAGACCGAAGCGGCTAATGTCCTTAACAATGATCGTGGATCCGGAAAGCGGCAAGGAGTTCGTGGAATCAAAGATCTGGATCGGAGGATTGAAGGACTCCTATCATTATACGGGAGCATCCATAAAACCGGAGTTTCATGTCCTGCGGTGAGCGTGCGTGACAACAGGAACAAGGTAAACTTAAAAGAAGGAAAGGATTACACGGTATCCTATTCAAAAAATAAATCCATAGCCGGAACGCCTACGATAAAGATTAAGGGCAAGGGGAACTACAAGGGAACGGTAAACCGCGCCTTTACCATCACGTAGCAGGATGTCTCAAAGCTTACCATCACAGCCGCCGACCAGTTCGTTAAACGCTCAAAGCTTAAAAAGGCCACGGTC
>CAMVDF010000138.1 GCA_947166195.1 uncultured Lachnospiraceae bacterium | reverse complement strand
CGGTATCGCCTTCAAAGCAGATGTTTCATTGCTTCGGCTGCGGCGAGGGAGGAAATGTCATCAGCTTCATAATGAAGTATGAAAACTATTCGTTTCAGGAAGCACTGGGGTACCTTGCCGAAAAGGCAGGGATAGTTCTTCCGCAGGGCGAGGAGAGCGAAGAGGAAAAAAGGGAGGCATCACTGCGCTCGAGGATACTTGAAGCAAACAAAGCCGCCGCATTTTATTATTATAAAAAGCTGTATTCCGATGCCGGAAAGATAGGGCTTGATTATTTCAAAAAACGAAAGCTGTCAGAAGAGTCCATCAAAAACTTCGGTCTGGGATTTTCCGGCAAGGGCGGTGCGGAGGTTGTAAATTATCTGAAGAGCAAAGGCTTTGACACATCCATAATAAAAGCGGCCGGGCTTTGCAATATTTCCGAGAAATACGGGATGAGCGACAGGTTCTGGAACAGGGTCATGTTTCCCATAATGGACATAAATAATCATGTGATCGGATTCGGAGGAAGAGTCCTGGGGGACGGGGAACCGAAATACCTGAACACTGCCGAAACAAAGGTATTTGACAAGAGCCGAAATATGTACGGCCTCAATGTTGCCAGACGGTCAAAAAAAGACTACAGGATAGTCTGTGAAGGATATATGGATGTGATATCGATGCACCAGGCAGGATTCACGGAGGCCGTGGCATCTTTGGGGACAGCGTTCACTTCGGGACATGCAAGCCTCCTTCACAGATACACAAAGGAAGTAAGGCTCATCTATGATTCGGATGCGGCAGGTGTCAAGGCGGCTTTGAGGGCCATACCCCTTTGCAGGCAGGCCGGGCTCGTGCCAAGGATCGTGGATCTGTCACCTCACAAGGATCCGGACGAGTTTATAAATGCCCTGGGTGAAAAGGAGTTTCAAAAAAGACTGGATGAAGCGGAAAATGCCTTCTTTTTCAGCCTGAGGATGGCAGAAAGAGATCATGATCTGAAGGATCCTGAAGGAAGGACCGCTTTTCTGGAGCATGCGGCATTGATGCTTTCAGATATAGAGGATGAACTGAAAAGGGAAAACTACATCAGCTCCGTTGCCGCAAAATACATGATAAACGAAAACACGCTGAAAAAGGCGGTCGTAAATGAGGCGGTCAAAAAGGAAGGTGCAAATTCCCGTATCAGTATATACAGGCAGCCTGAAAAAAGGGATGATGAAGCAAGGGACAATACGGTAAATGCCGAAAAGTATCTTCTGACCTGGCTTACGGATGAAAACACACTCTTTACGGAAGTTTCGGAATATCTGGGCTATGATGATTTCACGGAAGGGGTGACCAGGGAGTGTGCAAAGATCCTTTTTGAACAGATGGCTTCGGGGAGATGCGAACCGGCTTCCATAATCGACAGGTTCGAGGATGAGGAAACTCACAAAAAAGTAGCCTCTATCTTTTCCACAAAGCTGCATGCGATAGAATCGGGTGAGGAAAAAAGCAGAGCACTCACTGACCTTGTGGTAAAGATCAAGGAAGCTTCCCTGAAAAGGCAGGCGGATGTAAATGATGATACCGGCGGTGAAAACCTGCTGCAGAGAAGGATCAGAATCAGAAAGGCGATGGATTCTCTCAAATCATTGAAGATAGAAGTATGAAAAACCATTTACAATAAAGAGGAGATGAAAAAATGGACGAAGCAATGCAGGAGAAATTCGAGGAAAAACTGAAAAGCATCGTAGAGAAAGGCAAAAAAAGAAAAAATGTCCTTGAAAACCAGGATATAATCGATCACTTCAAAGGCATAGACCTGGGTGAAGAACAGTATGACAGGATATTTGAGGTGCTTGAGATCAACGGCATAGATGTCCTGAAAATAGCTGAGGAAGTCGATGATGATGAGGATGTTGACAGTGAGACCCTTGAAGAGGAAGAGGAAATAGATGTTGAAAATATCGATCTTTCCGTCCCTGACTCGGTTTCCATCGAAGATCCCGTCAGGATGTATCTGAAGGAGATCGGAAAGGTATCCCTGCTTACTGCCGAGGAAGAGATCGAACTTGCAAAGAGGATGGAACTTGGCGATGAGGAAGCAAAAAAGAAGCTTGCAGAGGCTAACCTGAGGCTGGTCGTCAGCATAGCAAAGCGTTATGTCGGCCGTGGTATGCTCTTTTTGGATCTGATACAGGAAGGAAACCTGGGACTCATAAAGGCTGTTGAAAAATTTGATTACCGCAAGGGCTACAAGTTTTCAACCTATGCGACCTGGTGGATCAGACAGGCCATCACAAGGGCTATTGCCGACCAGGCCCGTACCATCAGGATACCCGTTCACATGGTGGAGACCATAAACAAGCTCATCAGGGTTTCAAGGCAGCTGCTTCAGGAACTGGGGCGTGAACCTACCCCGGAGGAGATCGCGGAAAAGATGAATATGCCCGTGGAGAGGGTCAGGGAGATATTGAAGATATCACAAGAACCCGTTTCGCTTGAAACACCTATAGGAGAAGAGGAGGACAGCCATCTCGGAGATTTCATTCAGGATGACCAGGTGCCTGTTCCGGCCGATGCCGCAGCTTTTGAACTGCTGAAGGAACAGCTCGATGAGGTGCTTGATACCCTGACTGAAAGAGAGCAAAAGGTTTTGAGACTCCGTTTCGGACTTGATGACGGCAGGGCCAGAACTCTCGAAGAGGTCGGAAAGCAGTTTTCCGTAACAAGAGAAAGGATCCGGCAGATAGAGGCAAAGGCTCTGAGAAAGCTCCGTCATCCTTCCAGATCAAGGAAACTCAAGGATTATCTGGAATGATCCGGCTTTCAAAAAGGCTTGAGGAGATAGCATCAGCATGTAAAGGATGCGAGCTGCTGCTTGATATCGGCTGCGACCATGCACTGATACCGGTAAATCTCCTTGAAAATGACCTCATCCGCTTTGCCGTTGCCTCCGACATAAACACCGGCCCGTTGAAGGCGGCCAGAAGAAATGCCGAGGATGCCGGGGTTACGGAGAGAATGAGATTTGTCGTATCCGACGGGCTGAAAGAGATAGATCTTTCAGATCCTGTTTTTTCCGGAAAGGAAACGACCCTGCTCATTTCAGGCATGGGCGGGCCTCTCATTGAAAGGATAATAAATGAAAGCCGTGAAAAGATCGGATCCATCGGCAGCTTTGTGTTTTCGCCTCATTCAAAGATCGCGGATTTCAGAAGATTTCTCGGAGAAAACGGATTTTTCATCAGTGATGAAAAACTGACGAAAGATGAGGGAAAATACTATTTCATCATCTCCTGCAAAAGGGGGGAGGATGCCTGCAGGGACGATCTGGAATATGAGCTTGGCCCCGCTTTTTTCAGGGAAAAGAGCAGGGAAAGAACAGATTACCTGGAATACCGGTTAAAAAACTTCAGGGAACTTGAAGAAAATATAGACATCAAAGGCGACAGGAGGCAGGAGATCAAAAGAAAGCTCCTCCTTTATGAAAAGGCAGTGCGCAGATATGAAGCTTTGTAATCTCATAGAGATCTTTAATGATATAGCAGACCCGGAGCTTTGCAGCGACTGGGACAATTCCGGGCTGATCGTCGGGGATGAGGAAAAAGAGATAAAGAGTGTCCTTGTAGCCCTGGATGCGACCGATGAGGTCATAGATGAGGCCGCGGAACTGAAAGCGGACCTCATACTCACCCATCACCCTTTGATATTCCGGGGGATCAAAAAGGTTAACAACCGTGATTTTACCGGACGAAGGATATTGAAGCTCATTAAAAATGATATCGCATGCTTTGCCATGCATACAAATTTTGACATTTCATGCATGAGCGATGAGGCTGCTGACAGACTTGGACTTCTTGATACGGGAATTTTGCAGCCGACAGGAGAAAATGCCGGATTCGGCAGGGTCGGGAATCTTTTCCGGAGCATGCGGATCGACGAATTGTCGGATCTTGTAAAGGACAGGTTTGAACTTGAACATGTGAAGGTTTTCGGGGATACGGAGTGCATCGTGCAGAGTGCTGCCATCATGCCGGGTTCCGGTGCATCTGCCATCGACGATGCGGTAAATGCAAATGCACAGGTTCTTATTACCGGAGATATCGATCATCATGAGGGGATCGATGCGGTTGAAAAGGGAATTGCCGTAATAGATGCAGGGCATTTTGGCATAGAAAAGATCTTCATTGACTATATGAAGGAATATATCAAAAGAAATGCGGAAACTATCACGGTTTTCACGGACAACAGGGAAAAGGGCTTTTCAATAATCTGAAAGGGGCGGCTTATGGACAGGGAATACATCGTAAAATACAAAGACAGGGAATACAGATACAGAGAACATACGACCTATCAAAAGATAGCGGAGGATTTCAAACAGGATTATGATGCGGATATAGTTCTTGCAGTTGTGAACAACAAGCTTCAGGAACTGTTCCATACACTTGAATCTGACTGCACGATAAGCTTTGAGACTACAAAGAGTACGGCAGGACACAAGGCTTACAAAAGATCTGCCTGCCTCCTTCTGATATCGGCATTTTATGAGATCGTCGGAAAGGAGAACATCGAATTTTTCAGGGTGGAGTTCTCCATAGGCGCAGGATATTACTGCTTTTGCAAGGGGAATTTCAGGCTTGATGATGAACTCATCGGCAGGATAAAGGACAGAATGAATGAGATCGTAAAGGAAGATGCCGTTATCAAAAAGGAGTCCAGGGATCTGTCTGAAATGCTTGAATACTTCAAAAAAGAAGGCAGAAAAGACAAGGAAAAGCTTTTCAAATACAGGAGACATTCGACGATCAACATATACAGTCTGAACGGATATGAGGATTATTACTACGGCTATATGGTTCCCTCTGCCGGATACATCAGATATTTTGATCTTTTGCTTCATGATGACGGACTGATCCTGCAGCTGCCGGAAAGAAAGGAACCCGAGGCCGTACCGAAGCACAAGGCCCACAAAAAGCTTTTCAGGACCATGTGGACCTCAAATATCTGGGGAGAGATGATCGGGATCGGTACTGTGGGTGATCTGAACGAGATGATCAGCTCCGGAAGGATGCAGGAGACCATCCTGGTACAGGAGGCTTTGCAGGAAAGCAGGATCGGGGATATCGCAAAGTGGATCAAGACAAAGGGAAACAGCAGGTTTGTCATGATAGCAGGCCCGTCCTCCTCAGGAAAGACAACATTTTCCCACAGGCTTTCAATAGAACTTATGGCCCACGGCATGAAGCCGCATCCCATAGCACTTGACAATTATTTCAAAAACAGGGAAGACACTCCCGTGGATGAGGACGGAAATTATGACTTTGAATGTCTGGAGGCAATAGATGTCGAAGGCTTCAACAGGGATATGACAAAGCTTCTTGACGGGGAAAAAGTGGAGCTTCCCACCTTCAATTTCAAGACGGGAAAAAGGGAGTACAAGGGCAACTTCCTGAAGCTTGACGATGATGATGTCCTCGTCATTGAAGGTATCCACGGACTCAATGACAAGCTTTCCTATTCACTGCCTCCGGAAAGCAAATACAAGATTTATATCAGTGCACTTACAACACTCAATGTTGACGATCACAACAGGGTGCCTACCACCGACGGAAGACTCATCAGGAGAATTGTCAGGGATTTCAGGACCAGAGGGGCGTCGGCCTCAAAGACTCTCAATATGTGGGCATCGGTCAGGCGCGGCGAGGAAAAATACATCTTTCCTTTCCAGGAAAGTGCGAACGCCATGTTCAATTCACACCTGATATATGAACTGGCTGTGTTAAAGCCGTTTGTGGAGCCGCTGCTTTTCGGGATCACACCGGACGACCCGGCGTACCAGGAGGCAAAAAGACTGTTGAAATTCCTGGAATATTTCCTGGCAATGGATACGGCATCGATCCCCCAGAACTCCATAGTAAGGGAGTTCATCGGAGGCTCATGCTTCCAGGTGTGATATAAAGGACGGCGAAAACAAAAGCTTCGCTGCTTTGTATAACATAAGCGGACCGGATGATGGCGGTGCCTTTTTGGCAACGAGGAAAGTCCGGGCTTCACAGGGCAGGATGACGGATAACGTCCGCCCGGGGTG
>CAMVDF010000137.1 GCA_947166195.1 uncultured Lachnospiraceae bacterium | reverse complement strand
ATCAACGGTTTTGAGATTTTTTCCCAGATGAAATCAATAGAAAAACTCAAGGAGATACCGGTCATTTTCGTATCCGGAGCAAATGATACCGCGACCGAACTTGAAGCCTACCAGCTCGGGGCGGTTGACTATGTGGTAAAGCCCTTTGTTGCCGAGATATTAAAGAGAAAGGTGAATCTCCACATCGGCATACTTGAGGACAAAAGAAAACTCAGCAGTGTCAATACGACTCTTCAGGATTACAATGAGCAGCTTCAGGATTACAATGATGAGCTTCAGACCAGGGCTTCCGATGCCACGCAGAATGTTCATCATCTTGAGTATTTCATAGTCGGTATTCTGGGCGATCTTATTACAAAAAAGGACGGCTATACGGGCATCCACTGCAAAAGGGTGTCAAAGTTCATGGAGATCCTGCTGCGCCAGATGATGAAGGACGGCACGGCACGGTATCCGATCAAGGATACCGAAAAGATCATAATGTCTGCCCAGCTTTTTGATATGGGAAAGATAGGGATCCCGGATGCCATTTTGGAAAAGGTCGGCAAATATACGCCCGAGGAATTCGAGATCATGAAGAAGCATACGGTGCTGGCGGCTGATTCGATAGAAAAGTTTGCCTATCTTTTGCCGAACAACAGCTTCATCACCTACACCTACCAGATGGCCAGGAGCCACCATGAGCAGTGGTGCGGAAGGGGATATCCTGACGCGCTTGCGGGGACAAACATACCGCAGCTTGCAAGGATGATCGCTGTCTGCGATGTGTATGATGCCCTGGTGTCACAGAGGACCTACAAAAAGGCAATGCCTCATGATCAGGCATATTCCATCATAAACCAGGGCGCCGGGATCCAGTTTGATCCGCAGGTTGTAGCTGCTTTCAACAAGATCCACTCGGATTTCTATGATGCTTCCCAGTTGGATAATAAATGACAGGAGATTCCTGTCATTTATTATTATATGTCTCCATGTCGATCTCTCCCTCGGTTTTTGCCACGATGGTGGAGACGGCAACATCTCCCAGACAGTTGCTCATGCAACGGAACATTCCGCACAGTGAATCTATACCCATGATGAGGCCGATAGCTTCAACAGGTACGTTGATCTGCGTCAGTAGTACTGACAGACAGATGAGTCCGGCTCCGGGAATTCCGGGAGCTCCGACAGAGAGAACGATAATGGATATTATCAGGGAGAGTATTCCTCCGCCGGTAATATCAACGCCGTATATTCTTGCAAGGCACAGTGCAAATACCGCAAGATAGACACAGGTTCCGTCCATGTTCACAGTCGCTCCCAGAGGTATGGAGAGCGAAAATATCTTCTTTTTCACACCCAGTTTTTTGTCGCAGGCCTCCATGTTTACCGGGATGGACGCGTTTGAAGAAGCCATCGAGAAAACCTGCACCATGACCGGGGCGTATTTTTTTATGAAAGGTACAGGATTCAGTCGTCCTATCACGATCATCAGCAGGCAGTAAACAATCATCATACATAAAAGTCCCAAAAGGAAGATTCCCAGCATACTGAGAAGTGATACGATTGTGGACATTCCCATGGTCATAACCATTGATGATATCGAACAGAATACGGCTATGGGCATAAAACGGATGATGATGGTCGTGATCTTGAGGAACAGCTCGTTGCATGCAGAGAAGAGGTCCGAAAGGCTCTGTGAATACTTGCCCAGAAGACCTGTTGCGATGCCGCACAAAACTGCCATAAAGATGAGCTGAAGCATGTTTGACTTCTGGAACGGGGTTATGATATCCGAAGGTACGATACCGACAATGGTATCGGCAATGGAAACATCCATGGTCTGCGATGTTATTGAAGAAGCATCGGCGGCCTGAATGGATGTCTGTATCAGGCCTGATGAACTCAAAGCGGAAGCCACTCCCAGACCGACCATAACGGCAAGAACGGTGGTGAACATATACATTCCCATTATCTTACCGCCTATCCTTCCCAGTGAACTCAGGTCTGAAAACTGTACGATACAGGAAACAATGGAAAAAAACACCACCGGTGCAACGACCATCTTTAGAGAGTTCATATAAACTGTCTTGATACGTTCGAGTATATTACTGCTGATATAGGCATTTACCTGCCCGGGTACGAAAAGCAGACAGATAATTCCCACAATAATGGCGATGGCCATGGCTCCGAGAGTCTGATAGAGCATCTTTTTGTTTGACCGGAGTATGGTCACATTGATATAGTTGATACCGTTTTTGTGCTTGTATTTCAGATCGTCGGCAAGAGAATGCAGAAGTATATTTCTGATCGTATCCTGTACTCCGTCGGATTCATCTTCGAGGGAATTCAGGGATGCGGATTTCATGTTTTCCGCAAGGGGGTATTCGGTACCCTTTGCCGAAAGTTCTATCGTTACGTTGCCGAAAAGTTTTTTCAGAGTAACCTTTATCCTGCTTTGCGGCGCTTCATCACCGGCTGCTGCCGGCTTCGGGCAATGCTCGACAAGACTGCCCACCGCCTCTTCCACCGTGAGCAGGGCCTTGGTGACAGCCTTTTTTTCGATATTGAAACTGTTTAGAGTGTCTTCGATAAAATCCACGACTCCGGTGATACAGTTATCATCGACCGGAAAAACATTTTTGATCTCCATAAACTTCATCTCCTTATTTCTGGCATTTATAATTTACCCTTTTATCCTGGATTCGGCATCTTTTTTCAGAAATACCGCATCAACCTTGCCGTTTGACAGGGTCGGCAGATGCTCGTAGAAAAGATAACCTGACGGAACCTTATAGGCATCGAGCACCGATGATATCCTGTTATTCAGGTCATCCTCATTTATATTCACACCGCTCTTTGGTGTTATGCAGGCTATGACAAGCTCGCCCTTTTCATCATCGGGGATACCCAAAACCTTTACATCCGCGACCCCGTCATATGAACTTATGACAGAGGCTACCTCGTTGGGTTCGACCGTATATCCCGATGTATGGATGAGCTCCTTCATCCTGCCGCCGATATGCAGGTATTTTTCACTGTCAAAGAAGCCGAAATCGCCCGTTTTGATATAGCCGTTTTTGTCTATCGCCTGACTGTCCGGATCGATCTTGTAATATGCCGTCATGGCACTTGTTCCCCTCACGGCTATCTCGCCCTTGACTCCGCTTTCGGGGTCAAGCTGTTCTCCGGTATTCAGATCAAACAGTGTAACTTCCACTCCGTCACACACCTTTCCCACTGTGCGGCAGATGTGCTCTGTGGAATCCGAGTACTCCGTCATGGTGATCGGTGAAAGCTCGCTCATTCCGTAGGATGATATGAAATGGTCATTTGAAAAACAGTCAATGAGCATATGCATCTGGGTTTCGGTAACGGGGGCTCCCACAAGGATCGAGCATCGTACCGATGAAACCTTTTCGGGAGAAAATGTGCTGTCATTGGCCATTGATACAACTGTTGTCGGTATCGCGTTCATTACCGTACATTTCCTGTCATCCACAAAAGCTATCAGCTCCTTTATATCAAAGCTTGCAGGAAGTTCAAGTCTTGCACCGGCGATCAGACTTGCCAGAAAACAGCGTACAAGTCCCAGAGTGTGCGAAAAAGGAACATTCATGCATACTCTGTCACGGCCGGCAAGGTTCATCACATCCACGGCACACTGAGCTGAATGAAGCATGCTGTAGGACGAGTGGAGGACCGCCTTGGGCTTTCCGGTGGACCCGGATGTAAGCAGCATGATACAGTCATCTTCCGGATCCTGTGTTTCGGAAAACTGTTCTGCTATCCCCTGATATTGAACCTCATCCATATCAAACGATACATCATTTCCTATATCGGTGACGCTGCAGATCTTTGTACCGTCAGCAGATGTGATGGCAGCGGCAAAGCCTTCAAAGTCACCGGTTTCATCCGTCTCTCCCGCAAGAATGTGGGTTATGTCTCCGATCTTTGACAGAGAAACAAGATCTTCCTTTGTATAACTGTAGCTCAGCGGAAGACAGATGGCCCCGCATTTTTGTATCGCAAAAAAAGCCACGACCCAGTTTACCGAATTAAAGCCGTATATACCCACATGTGTTCCTCTGTGTACTCCGGCTTTGAACAGGTTTTCGGCAAGGATCTGTGACTGCCTGTCTATCTCATTGAATGTATAGGGTCTGTCGGCATTGACAAAGATATTGTCGCCATATCCCTTCACTCTTTCGGCAAAAAGATCCCTGATCGAAAGATGACTGCTCCCTTCTGCCGCATGAAGCCTTACATATGAGTCGAATCCCGTGACACGGAAAGTTTCGGCAACAGTTTCGGATGCGTCTCTTATATCGATCAGTGCATCCCTGTTCAATGCTTTTTTTATCTGAAGTATTTTCCGGAGACCGACGGAAGATATATATGAAAGCTTTGAAAAGTCGAACTCGATACCGTCAATATCGGATGTGATCTTTTCAAGCACTCCGTCAAGCTCCGACACGGTGGTCGAATCAATCTTTCCGCTTGCGGCCACACTCAATATTCTGTCAGATCTGCTTACAGAAACGCTCATGTAATGCCTCCTTTTCTAAAAAGCTTTGATCCCTTCCTCATACGCCCTGAATGTTTCATCATCAAAAAGAACCCACATAAACCTGGACGGCTTTTTGTCATGAGTATCAATATATCCGGTGATGGCCGACATTCCGGTGCTGACTGCCACATCAAGCGGCCACGCGTAGACTCCGGTACCAAGCGAGGGCATGGCCACGGTATCGATGTCATTGCCGGCAGCAAGAGAACAGATCTTTGTGTAGCAAGAAAAAAGAAGGTCCTTTGCATCAGCTTTTCCGTCATCCCATCTGGGTACTGCTGCATGGATGATCGACCTGCAGGGTGCATCAAATGCAGGAGTGATCCTGGCATCTCCCAGTTCGCATCCTCCAAGGGCTTTGACTGCCTCAAGCAATCCCTCTCCGGCTGTCCGGTGCACCGCCTTGCACACACCGCTGTCGAGATACAGGCTTGTATCCGCACCAAGTACCCATGCATCCATACCTTCAAGCTTTGTTATATCTCCCTTTACGGCTCCGATAACGGTTCCCTTGTATGTTCTTTCCATAGTTTATTCCTTTCATCAGCCGTTCATTTTACTCTGCATCCATAATAAATGCTCGTTGCGGCAATTCCGGACAGACATTCCGGAAAGCGAAAGGGCGCAGCCAAAAGCCACACCCTTCGATTAGGTCTTTTTTTTTTTTTTTTCTGATCCCATCTATACAATCAAAGTTTTGTGACGTTTGTTGCCTGGGGTCCCTTCTCGCCGTCCACAACGTCGAATTCAACTTCCTGGCCTTCGTCGAGAGACTTGAAGCCTTCCATATTGAGTCCTGAGTAGTGCACGAAGACATCTTTGCCTGTCTCGTCTGAAATAAAACCGTAGCCCTTCTGGTTGTTGAACCACTTTACTGTACCTTTCATTGATAATCTACCTCCAATTTTGCTGCTCCATAATCTTTGCTGTAATCTAAATCAGAGAACAATCTTTAGACACAACAAAAATAATATATCACACAGGGATATTTTTGTAAATGGATATATATTTGTACAATTTTTGTTACTATTCAGAACATAATGACATTTTTGCCTGAAACCTGGAAGCAGGTAGGGAAGTGTCCGGCTTAGATTGCGGCTTTGAGGGGAAAAAAACCAGTAAAAGAGATCCGGGAAGGAAATGAATTATGTTTCGGCTCGACACAGATTTTAACAGGTGCGCGGATGGTTTGTTTGTTGCGGGTTTTCCTTTCGTAAGGTATAATGGATAATTGTTATCAAAGGGTAACAGGTCGGAAAACTCAGACTGCGGCAACCGACGACAACGCAGCAGCCGGCAGCAGGATGGTGTTTCAGGCTTTTAAGCTATAGAAATCATTGAAACGCCATGCCGGGATTCCGGCCGGTTGAGTAAATAAGGATTCTTATCAGGGCAGATGGAAGAATTTGAGATAAAGGAAAGAGAAAAGAAGGCGCCCTCCCGTGTCAGCGTTTTGATGGTGCCGGAGCGGGGAGGGGATGTCAGATCCTTCAGAACCTCCATAGATTTCATTGTAATAGT
>CAMVDF010000136.1 GCA_947166195.1 uncultured Lachnospiraceae bacterium | reverse complement strand
TTTCTCCTTTCCTGAAACCCGGCTCCGGGCACTTTCCGTAACCGAAGCAAATCGCTCATAAACATTGATTTATATCTTACCGGATACAAGTTCTGTTTTGCGACGCCCTTTTTTACGCCGTATATGATACTTGAAAGTGCTCAAAACCCAGGGATGCCGGTGCATGGATGTACCGGCAAGGTCGAGTTGAGCTTGGAGCGAATCGAGACCGGTCCCGTGACTCTTGTACAAATTTATGCACTTTCTTAGTATCATAGGCGGAAAAAAAACTGGCAAGCAAAACAGAACTTGTATCCGAAATATATCATTTTTCTGTCAGATACTCGACTGCGGAGAGTGCCGCCACATTCCCTTCTCCGGCGGATTTGATATATTGATACGGCCTGCCCGTGATATCCCCGCAGGCAAAAAGTCCCTTGATGTTCGTCTTCATCTGCCTGTCGACCACTATGTGCGCACCCTCTGTTGCAAGCCCGGGAACCAGCGCACCCGGGGATACGCTTTCTCTCAAAACAAAGATCCCGTCGGTCTCATAGGTATTTCCCTGTGATGTGGAAAGCACCATCTTCGGTCCCTGCCTTTTGATCAGAGAGGGCACCTCCTTTACCACTTTGACATTTGACGGAAGCCCCTCAGGCTCTCCGTTATATATGGGAAAGAGGATCACTTCCCTTGCAACCTCCGCCAGAAAGGCTGCCTCCTTTTCCTCTTCCTTTCCGTAGGCTGCCACGATCACATCCTTGCCACGATACAGCGGTGCATCGCAGGTTGCACAGTAGCTGACGCCACTTCCCACCAGAGGCTCCTCGCCCTCTATCATCTTTCCCGGCATCACTCCGGTTGCGATGATCACGGAAAGCGCCTCATAGGTGTCGCCCGAGGTCTGAAGCGAGAAATATTTTCCCATGGCATAGATGTTCACCACCTTCACCTCGGTGATATCGATCTCCATCTGCTTCAGGTGCTCTGACATCGCACGCGCCAGATCCTCTCCCTTCACCTTTGGAAAACCCGGATAATTGTTTATCTCATGGGCCTGCCTCATCTTTTTTGAGATGTCCCTGTCTCCGATGAGCAGGACTTTTTTGTTCCGGATCTTTGCCGTGATCGCTGCACTCACACCCGCAGGTCCGGTCCCGATGACCGCTATATCATACCTTTCCATACGCATCTCCTTAAAAAGGTGTCAGGGGGACTGTCCCTCTGTCACATTTGAAACAATTATATTGTATCAAATATAATTTTGTTGTCAACTGTTTTTTTTATTTCACCCTGACAGTCGTCGAAACCGTCACGGGATTCACATTCTGTGCATGGTCCACAAGAGTCACCAGAAACTTCACCCTGTAGGTTCCGTTTTTGATCGATGTATCGGAAAGCTTCAGCTGTCCCTCAAATCTTCTCACGGTGCCGTTTTTTGCATCCGTCCCCGTGAACGTGAAAAACCTTCCGGCACTGTCATCCTTTAACACCACATTTTTTATCACCGTATTTCCCGGGGTTCCGCCCTTGCTGATGATGGCGATGTTGCGGCTGGTACTGGTCTGCCGGGTCATTGTGGCTTTTTTGAGATTGCAGTAGATCTTTGCCGGCTTTTGCAGGGGTCTGCCTGTCACTTCCTTTTTGATCTCCACCCCGTTTTTCATGGTGATCTTCAAAGTGACGGGATATTTTTCCCCGTTTGATAATAAAACCCCTTCCTTTGCGCCTATCACTATGGTACCAGCCTTTGCCGTCACAACCTTTCTGTCCGGTGCGATATCGCCCTTTTCAAGATATGCCGCTTCAAACAGTGCTGCCGCTCCGGCATTTTCGATCACCGCACCCGATACGGCCCCGCAGCCCGTATTTGTCACCGACGGTACATATCTGACACAGGATGCATCCCTGTTCACTATATTGATCGTGCCCGATTTTTTCAGTCCCAGAGCCGCGGACAGCTCCCTGTCCGTCACCTTCACCGTAAATTTCTGCGGTTTCAGAGGGTACATCTGTCCGTCGCTTCCCCTGTAGGAAGGTGTCAGCTTCAGCTTGTAGGTTCCGGGATCCGCGCCTGCTCCCATGCCTGCAAGCGACAATACTCCGTCTTTGTACGAGGCGTTAATGAGCGAACCCAGAGCTTCCTCTGTTTTTGCGTTTGCACCCTCGATCAGGACATCGATATCCGTCGAAAAGCCTTCCGTTCTTATTATCCTGACATCAACTCCACCGTGACCGGCCGGCACATTTGTGTTTATCACCGCAGAGCTTTTGAGGAGAGTTACCGCAGGCTTTGCCACATCCTTTACATTTGCAGTGACAGCGATATCTCCTGCCCACAGTGCGGATGATAATAAAAACTTCTTTTTGCCCGGTTCAAACGAGGCTCCCTTTTGCACCCTGATCCTGCCTGATGCCGCATCGGCCGTGCATATGATGCCGGGATCCCCGCAGGTAACCTTCATATCCTCCGGAAGTTTCAAGGTGTTTTTTGCGGAATCGGTCAATACCGAATAAGCCACATCAAAGCCTTCGACAAAGGATACTGCCCCGGCTTTTATCACGGGCTTTTCGTATTTTTTCAAAACCTCCGTGCTCACATTGATGCTTACATCCCCGTCCGGGCCCTCTCCGGAGACCGTGGCAAAGACTTTTTTGTATACCGACTTTGAATTTCCCGCATTCCGGTTTACCGTTTTCAGGGTCAGTATACCTTTTTCAAAGGAGCTGACGGCAAAGTAAGGGTCACCTGCCGCATTTTCCTTTGTCTTTTCACGGTCGGTCACTCCGTATATATCAAAGTTTGAATTCACCCTGAATTTCGCATATCCGGCATATTCATCACCGGTGAAAAAAAGATTGGGCTTTGAGATCTGCGTAAGTGTCACGGAGGGCGTAAATTTTGTGACGGAATCCTTCGGTATCGAATCCGGATCCTTTGCATCCGTAAACACCGGGATCTTGAAAACAAACGCATTCTTCAGGGTCCCCGCGCTCCTGTACTGATTGTATGTGGTAGCGGATTCCGTGTAGGGTGCCATGACATTCTGCATGTACTGATGTGTATAGAGAGGATCGATCAGATCCCATTTTTCGAGATATCCCGTATCCTGACCGGCACTGATGTATCCGCTTCCGAGAAATTCAGCCCCGCCGTCCAGTGACTTGAACCTGGTATTCCAGCCCTTCTGCTTTGCGTATGTCAGACCGTTTTTCAGCACCTCTTCGGCAGTCTTTCCCGAGGCCTTGATATTGAAATAGTTATAATAACCCTCAAAGCCCGGATATTTTCCTGAGATCATATCCGAGGTCCCGTTCACTCCCTGTTCAAGCCTCACTCTCGAAGCCAGGTGATAGGGGCTTAAGGATCTGTTTTTTCCGATCTCCATGAAGGCATCCGCATAGGTCCTCGACTTTGAATCCCCCGGTATATCCCCCTTCATGAAGGTATTGTTCAGGATGCTCTGCACGCCCTCTTTGGAATGATATTTTGAGTTGTAGCCCAGCTGCTCAAACATGAACACATGTCCCTCATCAAAGAAATTGATGGGATTCATGTAATGTTTGATGGCTGACTTTGACGCGTAGAACCAGTAACCGCTCGAATCGGCCGCACCCTCTTTGTAGGAATCGGGGGCAGACTTCGGTATCCAGTTCCTGTTCCTGTCGGCATATTCCCCCGCCACGGCCTCATCAAGGGTTGCCACACTGTGCTTTTGCGGCACGAAGACCCAGTTCGTATGGCTTGCATGCAGCGCTCCCAGCTTGTCCCTGTAAGCGGCAGGGAAGTTTTCAAAGGATTCCTGAGCCTGGATTTCAAGTATATCTGCGGAAAAGGCCCCGGATCCTCCGGTTGACATAACGCCAAATGTATTCTCTTCCACGCCGCTCTTTCTGTTTTCCCAGCCGCAAAAATCCCCATCAACGCAGACAAATTCCTGTCTTCTCACAAAGCCTCTGCTCTCCGCCTCTCCTTCACAGGATGCGACCTCAAACCAGAGCCCTCCTTCTTCATACACAGCCTTCCATAATAAAACCGTATTGGCGCAGGGAAGCTTTGCCCTCACCTTTGCGGACTCTGCCGGTTCCTCAAAAAGAGGGCAGCCTTCGGGATTGATGATGACTCCGTAAACATTTCCGTTTGAAAGGATACCGTTCAGCTCCTCAATCTCTTCCTCATATGAGGGAACCTCTGCTTTTGTTACCGCATCCACCGAAACAGGGATCTCATCCTCTGACACCCGGACTTCATCCTCCGATACCGCAGTTTCATCTCCCGATACCTCATCCCCCGGCACCTCATCCCCGGACACCGGAAAAGAGACCGTATCATCTGAAGCCGTGCCCTCAGACCCGTTTTCGGAAACAGAAGCCTCATCTGCGGAAATCACGGCTTCATCCCCTGACAGCGAAGTCCCGTTTTCCGAAACGGCAAACGCTGTTGCCGGGTGCGCCAAAAGCGCAAGACACAGCAACAGCGTCATCTGAATTTTTGATCTTCGTAATACCTTTTCCTTCATAAAAACCTCTTGCACCGGGGCTCTCAGGAGATCATTTCCCGGGCTTGATGAAGTCAAAATTGAAATCATCATCCAGGTCTATATCCTGTCTGGCTCCGGGATTGTATCCCCCGCCCATTCCGGGATCGGAAGGATACCCTCCGTTTCCGTATCCGGGATCGGGCTGCATTCCGGGATCCGCAAAGCCCTGATCCTCCTGGGGAGGATAGGGTCTCCTCTCTGTTCTGACCTGCGGCCTTACCTCCGTCCTCACATTGGGATTGGGTCTTGCCTCTGTCCTCACACCGGGTCTTGCTTCCGTCCTGACGCCGGGTCTTTGCTGGTTCATCCTGTCGGGAACACGGGCCGCATTTCTCTGGACTCCGCGTCCTGTACGGGAATCGCCTCTGTCATAATACCTGATGTCCTCTCCCTGTTCGGGATAATCACCCTGCATACTTACATTGTTATATCCGTAACCCGCATCCTGGCCGTAACCGCCTTCATATTCATCTTCCTCTTCAAAGGCATCATCACCCTGGGGATATCTGCGGCCGCCGTTCTTGCGGATGGCTGAAACTTCCTTTTTGCGTACCCGTCTTTTCATCTCCTCGACATCATCATCGTCAAGGTTCCTGCCGCCCTTCCTGCCGTTTAACGACATGTTCACGATGATGAATATGAGTACCACCGAGAACAGGATGAGGCCTGCTATGATGAAGAGCCTGACCTGAGCGCTCTTTCTGTATTTTTCGGTCGATTCGCTCTCGCCTGTATCTATCTCCAGATATCTCTGATAGGTGTGTCCCAGAGTATCATAGAGGAAAAAGCCCTGGGCTCCGTTGTAATCAACGCCGTAGATCAGGAAAAACTCCGAAGGCTGAGCCTTCACAAAACCGGCTGCATCCACCTGGACATTTGCAGCCGCAACCTCAGCTGCTGCCGCCTCCTCATAGGAGGTATCATCCACCGTGGTTCCGTCCACATAGGAATTGTCAACGACAGTTGCCGTATCTCCGGTTCCCGAAAGGTCTGCCGCAGGAGCCTCGCCCGTGCCGGCATCAGATGAACCTGCTCCGATCCCGAGACCCAGATCTCCCGCATAAACTGTTTCAGTAAACTTTATCTTTCCTTCTTTTTCCTTCTTTTTCTTATCCTTTTTGTCTTCTTCCTCATCCGCTGTTCCGTCGGGCAGGGTCCATGCGGTCACGTTTTTATTATCCACATTCAACACTGCCTTTTTGAAGCCTGCGGGAGGATTGATATTGTCGCCCGGATCGAGGATGATGAGATATGCTCCGTTGCCTCCCTCGAGCCTGACATAATCAGACATGGTCGCGGTTGCCGTATCACAAAGATAAAAGTCACCCACGGCTCCGGTCACATCTGTCAGGTAGGCCAGCACGACCGCATCCGAATTGTCCATATATGCCAGGTCGATATTCTGTCCCTGATATGCAACCGTCTGTCTGTGAAAGCCTGCCGGCATCATTGAATCGGGAAAGGTATTTGCTATATAGAGTCCGTTGTTTGCAAGTATGGTTCCAGGTGTCACGCCTGTTCCCTGTGACATATCCGACAGCCCGTCTTCTGCAGGACCGTCCTCCGGGAGTGCGTCTTCAACCGGTATCTCCTCATCTACAGGGGAT
>CAMVDF010000135.1 GCA_947166195.1 uncultured Lachnospiraceae bacterium | reverse complement strand
TCAAAATCTGTTATCCGCAAGGGTGTGTGGGTTCAAGTCCCACTGCCGGCACTAACTGTAATGTGGGTTTCCCCTCCGGGGACTAGGCGCTTTGCGCCGTCGCAAGTCCCACTGCCGGCACTAACTGAGTCAATCACGGGGACGGTTCTGTGATTGATGTTTTTTTGTCAGTCACAGAACCGTCCCCGTGATTGATTGATGATTGACTTCAGATGTGACTGAGATGGGCTTCGATCTCTTCGCGGGTGGACATGGAAAGGACGGGGGCTGCAAGTTCTTCCGCCTCTTTTTTTGTCCAGCGGGCGATCTGGCTTCGTACATAAGCGACGTTTGAGACGTTCACGGAATAATCATCAAGACCCCAGGCCACGAGGAGGGGGATCAGCCTTTTGTCGCGGGCGGCCTCTCCGCACATGCTTACCTTGATGCCGCGGTTGTGGCCGGCCTCTATCGTTGCATGAATGGACCTTAAGACTGCAGGTTCAAATACGGACGACAGATATTCCACGCCGGGGTTGTCCCTTTCGGCGCACATGATATACTGGATGAGGTCATTGCTTCCGATGGAAAGGAAGTCCACCTCTCTTGCGATCTCAGGCGCTATCATGACTGCGGAGGGAGTCTCCACCATGACTCCCAGAGGGATGCCGTATCTGTACTCCTTTTCCTC
Source organism: uncultured Lachnospiraceae bacterium (assembly GCA_947166195.1). Classification (GTDB taxonomy): domain Bacteria; phylum Bacillota; class Clostridia; order Lachnospirales; family Lachnospiraceae; genus NK4A144. Next base: position 5,459 of record CAMVDF010000135.1, on the reverse strand, counting down.
CGCTTCAAGCTCTTTTCCCGCCTGTATCAGTGTCCTTTTGATCTCCTTCAGTTCACCGATATTTGTCAGAAGCGGTATCATGATGGATACATTGCCGTGGACGGCCGCTCTCATTATGGCCTTTAACTGTGTGATGAAGTGATCCCTGTAGGCCAGACTCTGCCTGATGCCGCGAAGTCCCAGGAAGGGGTTCTTTTCGTGGACTGCCCTGCCTCTGGCTCCCATGACAAGATAGGGCATCATCTTGTCGCCTCCGATATCGACCGTCCTGATTACCACATCCTTTTTTCCGGCTCCCAGGACTATCCTTCTGTATATCTCATACTGCTCATCCTCCGAGGGCTCATCGAAATTCTGCTGGAAAAAGAATTCCGTCCTGAAAAGACCTATGCCCTCACTTCCGTTTGAAGAGGATGCCTCGGCTTCTTCAAAGGATCCTATGTTGCACATGACCCTGCAGGATATTCCGTCTGCCGTCTTTGTAGGCAGATCCCTGTATTTGAGGAGAATCTTTGCGCGCTCGTCAAGCTCTCTCTTTTTTTCCGCACACTCTTTTTTGTCTTCATCGTCTGGATTGATAAAGACCATCCCTTCGTTTCCGTTTACAATGACCTCGTCACCGTTTCTGACAAGCCTCATCACTCCGTTTACGGAGAACACGGCAGGGATCGAAAGGGATCGCGCTATGAGGGCAGCATGCCCCGAGGTACCGCCGCTTTCCGTGACTATGCCATGTATTTTTTTATTATAGAGAGCTGTGATAAGGGCCGGATTGAGATCCCGGCCTATGATGACTGAACCGTCGGGTATGTCCATCTGGGGGATATCGCCTTTTCCCGAGATCATGACAATGAGACCGTTCATGATGTCGCGGATATCGTCCGCCTTTTCCCGAAGGGATGGATCGCCGGAATCGGTGAAGCTTTGAATGTATTTTTTGCAGACAGACTCAACCGCATATTCCGCGGTCAGACCCTGATCTGTTTTTTCCCTGACCTGTTTTGAGATGGAAGTATCTCTTGAAAGAATGAGCTGACCTTCGAGGATGTCCGCCTCCGCATCTCCGACATCCCTTCTGGCATATTCGATGAGGTATTCAAGCTGGGTTTTGAATCTTTCCTGCGCAGCATCAAAGCGCGCTCTTTCCTTTTTCGCGCCCTTTTTGCTCTTTTTTGCATAGTCAGGTTTGATCTCCCTGATGACGACGGCTTTTCCTGTACCTATGCTGTCGCAGACTCCTATGCCACTGATTTTCCTGCGGCTTCCTTTGCCCTTTCCCTTTCCTCTCATGACCTCATTTCTTTGACATCATGCCGTTGTTTATCTTTTCAAGCTGCATCATGATGGTTGATTTTTCTCCAAGTCCTTCGGAGATCGCCGTTGCCGACGCAGCTGCAGTGGCAAGATTGAGAGCCTTGCCGTAGTCTCCGTTTTTGAGATAGCCTGCGAGAAAACCCGCCACCATGGAGTCTCCGGCACCGGTGGTGTTGATCACGCGTCCCTCCGGAACACCGATCTTTTTTGTCTTGCCCTCCTCGGGGATCAGGACTGCTCCGTCCTCTCCCTTTGAGACAAGCACATTGCGTGCTCCCATCTGCTGGAGCTTTTTTCCGTATTTGACTATGTCGTCTTCCTTTTTGATATTCACATCAAAGAGCCTGCCAAGCTCTGCCTTGTTGGGCTTGACGAGGAACGGATGAAGAGGCAGGGTGTTTAAAAGGAGATCGCCCTCCGCATCCACAACCGTGTTTACATTTTTGTCCGCCACCCGGCGCATGATCCTTTCATAAATATCTTCATGCATATTTGAAGGGATGCTGCCGGCAAGAACTATATAATCGCCTTCCTCGAGGTTTTCAAGTTTTCTCATGAAGGCCTTCACATCATCGTTTCCCGGTCTTGGTCCTGCCGCGTTGAAGGATGTCTCCTTCTCATCCTGCCTGATCTTGACATTGATCCTTGAAATGCCGCTTTCCAGGCGGATGAAGTCTGTCTGTATGCCCTTGCGTCTGATGCCGTGTTCGATGGCAAAGCCCGTGAAACCTGCTATAAATCCCAAAGCAACAGAATCAACACCGAGGCTGTTGAGCACCAGCGAAACATTGATACCCTTTCCCCCGTAATAAAACTCCTCCTTGTTGCTCCTGTTTATCGTCCCGAAGGTCATCTCCTCCTCCGGATGGATGATGTAATCAAGTGCAGGATTGAACGTCACGGTATAAATCATAAGCACCTCCTTGCAAGGGAAACCACCTGTCCTTATTATACCACGGAAACAAGATAAAATCTAATGATGAAACAGTCTCATACCGGTAAAGCACATGACCATGCCATGGTCGTTTGCGGCCTTGATGACATTGTCATCCCTGACGGATCCGCCGGGCTCGGCAACATATTTGACGCCGCTTTTTGCTGCTCTTTCGATGTTGTCGCCGAAGGGAAAAAAAGCATCGGATCCCAGGGCTACTCCGGTGTTTTTGCGAAGCCATGCCCTCCTGTCCTCAGGCGTGAAGACCTCGGGTCTTTTGGTGAAGATCTGCTGCCATCTGCCATCCTCGAGCACATCCATGCAGTCCTCGCCGATGTAGAGATCGATGGCATTGTCCCTGTCGGGCTTTCCGATATCCTCCCTGAAGGGAAGCTCAAGGACCTGGGGTGCCTGGCGCAGGAACCAGTTGTCCGCCTTGTTTCCCGCAAGTCTCGTACAGTGGATCCTGGACTGCTGTCCGGCTCCGACTCCGATGGCCTGTCCGCCCTTGCAGTAGCACACCGAATTTGACTGGGTATATTTCAATGTGATGAGTGATATCAACAGGTCGGTCTTTGCACTGTCCGGCAGGTTTTTATTATCAGTCACGATGTTTTCGAGAACATCCGTGCTCACCCTGTAATCATTCCTGCCCTGCTCAAAGGTCACGCCGTAAACCTGCTTGCGCTCAACCGGTTCGGGACAGTAACGCTCGTCTATCTGTATCACTGCATAGTTACCCTTTTTCTTTGCAGAAAGGATCTTTAAAGCCTCATCCTCAAAACCGGGCGCCACTATGCCGTCGGAAACCTCGCTTTTGATGATGCGCGCCGTCATCACATCGCACACATCGGAAAGTGCTATGAAATCGCCAAAGGAGGACATGCGGTCCGCGCCTCTGGCCCTTGCATAGGCTGTCGCAAGAGGACTCAGCTCCCCGTACTGCTCAACCCAGTATATCTTTTTTTCAACACTGCTTAACGGAAATCCCACCGCTGCGCCCGCAGGCGATACATGCTTGAAGGATGCGGCGGCGGGAAGTCCTGTCGCCTCCCTGAGTTCCTTTACAAGCTGATACCCGTTCAGGGCATCGAGCAGATTGATATATCCGGGCTTTCCGTTTTTGACCTCTATGGGAAGGTCTCTTCCGTTTTCCATATAGACCCTTGAGGGCTTCTGATTCGGATTGCATCCGTATTTGAGTGAAAGTTCTTTCATGGCATTTTCCCCGCTTTATGCTTACTGTAATTTATTTATTATCCTGCTGTCATACTTTCCCGTGCTGATGTCTATGAACCTGACAAAAAGAGATACTTTGTTGTCATCATCAAGAGCATCCCAGACAGACTCGGCAAACGTATCAAGGCTTCCCTTTATGAGCACCGGCGTCGGCTCGCCTTCAAAGCTTGGCAGCGGACCACCGTCACCCATGTAGGTGTGGATGTAGTGGCCCTTCCCCGGATTTTTTCCCTCATATGAGAATGTGAATCTGTTGCACTGTGAGTCATCGCCGTTGTCGCTCTTTAATATCGAAAGGCTGTAAGAAAAACCGCTCTTTCCTGTCAGGACGCAGCCTGAAATACGGGGAGTGAAATTGGGTCCGTCAGGCTCAAACTCCCTGCTTCGAAGCGACTCCTCAAAGGTCTTTCCAACCTTCAGCCCGTCATAGACGGTATCTGTCTGGTCGCCGTTTGTGACTATGGTGCAGTCGTTTATCACTCTCACCGGATGATAGATGATCAGAGACGGATCCTTCATCCTGCTTTCATCAAAGGCCTTTGTCCTGATGCCTTCCCCGTCCTCAAGAAAGATCCTGTTTCTCGAGTTTTCGGATCTTCCCATAATAAAATAGGCTATGACAGCGTATTTTCCGTCTTCGCTTCTCCCGGTCACTATGCCCCTTCCGGGATATGAAACGGATGAAACTTCATCAAAAAGGTCAACGTACTTCATACATCCTCCTTAATCCTTTTGCAGGTCAGCATATTCTTCAAAGCAGTCAAAGGTTGCAAAATAATCAGAAAGCTTCTCGGCTCTCCTGATGAGTCTGAAACTCCCGTCCTCTTTTAATAAGACCTCTGCCGACCTGAGCCTGCCGTTATAATTGTATCCCATGGAATGTCCGTGGGCTCCGGCATCATGAATGAAAAGCAGATCCCCTGTATCGATACGGGGAAGCATCCTTTCGATGGCAAACTTGTCATTATTCTCGCAGAGAGATCCAACCACATCGTATTTATGATCGCAGGGAGCATCCTCCTTTCCCAGCACGGTTATGTGATGGTAGGCGCCGTACATCGCAGGCCTCATGAGGTTTGCGGCACAGGCATCCACTCCGATGTATTCCCTGTAGATATGCTTTTCATGCACGGCACGGGTGATGAGCGCACCGTAGGGTCCCATCATGAACCGCCCCATCTCGGCATAGATCTTTACATTCCCAAGACCTGCAGGCACAAGGATCTTTTCGTACTGTTCCTTCACGCCCTCACCGATCTTTGCGATATCGTTCCCTTTTTGCTCGGGAGTATAATCAATACCAACGCCGCCCGAAAGGTTGATGAAATCGATCTGCGCTCCGGTCTCGTTTTGAAGCTCGCAAGCCAGTTCAAAAAGCTGACCTGCAAGAGTCGGATAATACTCCTCCGTCACGGTATTGCTTGCAAGAAAGGCATGGATTCCGAACCTTTTACATCCCTTGCCCTTGAGTATCCTGAAAGCCTCCGTCATCTGCTTTCTCGTCATCCCGTATTTGGATTCCCCCGGATTGTCCATGATGGAATTTGAGATCGAGAAAATGCCTCCGGGATTGAACCTGCAGCAGACAAGTTCCGGGATCTTTCCCACGTTTTTTTCAAAAAAATCTATGTGGGTGATGTCATCAAAATTGATGATGGCTCCGATCTTTGCGGCATATTCAAATTCGGAGGCGGGAGTCTCGTTTGATGAAAACATGATCTCCTCACCCGAAAAACCGGCAGCCTTTGCAAGCTTTAACTCCGCCATGGACGAGCAGTCACAGCCAAAGCCGAACTCTTTGAATATCTTCAGTATGAAGGGATTGGGAGTAGCCTTCACCGCAAAATACTCCCTGAAGCCCCCGTTCCAGGAAAAAGCTTCCTTTACTTTTTTTGCATTTTCCCTGATGCCCTTTTCATCATAGAGATAATAGGGTGTGGGATATGAAGCTGCTATCTCCTCAGCTTTCTGT
>CAMVDF010000134.1 GCA_947166195.1 uncultured Lachnospiraceae bacterium | reverse complement strand
TCAGCATCAGCCTTTCTCTCATCACTGAGATTTCCCTTTGTCACAAACATCACACCACTTTCGGCCCTGCTTCTGCTCTCCGTACTGTCTGCGGCAGTCCTCGGAAGCGTCAAAAAAGAAGGTCTGCTGCTCATGGGTATTTATCCTGCGGTCCTGATCCTTTCATATCTGCTGATGATAACAACCGGCAGATCCTTCTTTTCGGGCCGCTATCTCATACCCTCCTTCGGAGCCCTGTGGCTTGGTTTTTCCATCCTGCTTTTTTCGGGAAAGCTTCACCTTCCGGAAAAAGCCGCGCCGGCTTTCCGGGTCGTCATCCTGCTGATACTGGTACTTGCAGGCACGGCAGACTACGCAGAGACCTTCAGGGATGAATACGCAGGGGATGTCAACGGCATGCTGTCCTTCTTTGCCGAAAACATCGGAAAAGATGACGGTTACATCATCTTTGAGGACGAATATCAGATCGAATGGTGCCTTAGATATTATGCACCGGAACTTAGAAAATATGACCCCGGAAAAATGGAAAAGATCAAAGGAAAAATCTGGTGTTTTGTGACTCCCCAATACGCCGGAATGCTTGACGAAATGCCCGTAAAAGCGTATAATAAGGACTATAAAGGCGAGTTGTCATTTGACAGATATTGCTTTTCGGTTTACGAACTTGAAAAGCAGGATGACAGGAGGTAGTGGATATGGAAGGAATTTCTCCTATTTCATCATCATTGGTCATGAGCCTGAAAGGTGTATCGGCTCCTTCAAAGGTTGGCGTTGCCATGCTTTCAAAGGAACTTGATGTTCAGAAGAAGGCCGGATCGGAGATGGTGAAGATGATGGAACAGTCAGTAAATCCCGCTATCGGATCAAATATTGACGTTTCCGCCTGAATCAATGTTACAAGGCCCTGCATCACAGGATGCAGGGTCTTTTTTTATATATCCGTCCGTCTCCCGCAGGCGGCTTTTTTACTATACTCCGATGATCAGTCTGACCGCTATGAATACTGCCCCCAGAACAAGTCCCAGTACGGCAGGAAACGTAAAGACACCGGTCAGTTCACCGTCTCCCCTTCCAAAGGAAAAGATACGGCGAAACTCCTGTTCTCTGCCCTCGATAGCAGCCATGGCTTTCAAAAGCAGGATGGACAGTCCCGCTGACACAAGACCGATGATCAAAAACGCCGGGATCATCAACATCATCCGGCTTTTCATGGCAGGATCGTCAAAAGCTCCCGTACTCTGTGACAGTATATCCCCCGGAAGCGTGCTCATGATCCGGATCGCTATGACACTTACGGAATTGATCATCATATGGCTCACAAAGCTGCACCATACACTGCCCGTGGCAGATACAGCCAGACCAAATGCAATTCCCATTACCATCGCATAGGCCATCTGATTGAGATTCAGATGGAGCACACCGAACATCAACGCCGACAGGACCACCGATGCAAAGATCCTTCCGCTCTTTGAAAGTCCCGAAAGAATGGCTCCCCTGAAGGACAACTCCTCCAGAAGCGGTCCAGCCACACCCACCACAAGCCACATCAAAACAGGGTTTATCCCCTCAAAATCCTGTGACAGCTGCATTGCAGCATTGTCCGTAAAAAGCATGGTAAAGGCATTGCAGGCTCCGATCAGCGGATACCACAGCAGGGTATACAGCAGCATCAAAAGAAGGGTCGGTATCTTCACCGCCCTGATCGAAAACATTTCCTTAAACCCTGCTTTTGATATGAAAAAATAAATGATCACAGGGAGGATCACCATCCCCTGGCTCACGAAAAGATCCAGGAAAATGTTCATCTCTCCCCGCGTTCCGAAAAGCAACCGGACTATGTTTGTCACGATGAAAAGCTCCATCACGACCAGATACAGCCATCCGGTCCTGCCCACTCTTTTTTTGTCCATCTTTACTGATTCATCATAAAGTTGACAAGTTTGTCAATATCCTCGGGCTCGTAAGCAACAAGCTCAAGTTCCTTTATCGTGCCGTCCGAAAAAATGTTTGCCATTGAAACATACTGTGAAAGCTTTGACTTGAGGTTGAGTCTGTCTCCCTCTCCTGTCACAAGTTCCACCTTTCCCTTGCACTCATCGACCACCTTGAAAAATTTCTCGATGTCATGAATATTATTTACCTTCATGCCTCTCACCTCTCTTTCGTGAATCTGTTACTCATTGTCTATATGGTTTCATCTGCCGGAGTCGTCGCCTCATCCGGCGCTGTATCTGCTTTTTTCTTTGAGGACGCAACCTTTCTCTTCACCGGAGCCTTCTTTGCGGCCGGCTTCTTTGCTGCCGTTTTCTTCCCGGTTCCCTCTGCTTTCTTTTCGGGAGCTTCCTGTTTTTCGACCTGAAGCTCCTCGATCTTTATCTCCTCAAGCTCGGGTTCGGGCTCCGCAGAAACCTCCACCACCGGGATCTGTGCTATCTCAGGCTCAGTCTCAGTCTTTTTTTCAACAGGCTTCTTTGCTGCCGCCGTCTTTTTCACAGTTGCCGGTTTCTTTGCTGCCGCCGTCTTTTTTGCGGCCGCAGGCTTCTTTGCTGCTGTGGTCTTTTCGGGAGCCTCCTCCTTTTCGGAAGCAATCTCTCCCTTTTCTGCAATGGCTTCCAGCTCTATCTTCACATCCTTTGGAAGTCTTGCCACCTCCACGCAGCTCCTTGCCGGATACGGTTCCGAGAAAAAGGTCGCATACACATCATTGATACGCTTGAAATCCCTCATATCCTTGATGAATACCGTGGTCTTCACCACCTTTTTCAATGAGCTTCCGTTATCCTTCAAAAGATTCGAAAGATTCTTTAATACCTGCTCTGTCTGGCCTTCGATCGTGGCACCGGCTATCTTCCCCGTTTCGGGGACCACCGGAATGATACCTGAAGTATATATGAGTTTTCCCGTATATATCGCCTGGGAATAAGGTCCTATGGCCTCAGGCGCTCCTTTTGAACTCAGTCTCTTCATTTAACACCCTCCTTCAGAATAATACTGCCATCCGATATCTCTATCTTTCCGGCCTTGAGCAGATGCCCCGCTCCTTTTTTGAATGCATTACGGCTCAGATTGCACTCTCTTTTGATGTCGGACGCATCCGATCTGTCACCTACAGGGAGCCTGCCGCCTTTTTGATGAAGGAGTCTTAAAAGATGCTTTGCATCCTCCTCCACCCTGAAAAGAGCTTCATTTTCAAGCTTCACCCACTGGGTGGCGGCAAGCCGTCCGCTTTTGTCCACATACATCTTTACCGGGATCCTGTCGTGCTCCTTTGTATCCTTCTTCATCTCATGATAGGGCAGAAGCAGGTCTCTTTCAAGTCCCATATCCAGAAAAGCCCCTATCCCCGTGATCTCCTTTACCTCAAGCACAGCCGGCCCGTCAAGGGTTATATAGGGTTTTTTCACGGTGGCGATGAGCCTGTCCTTTGAATCCCTGTACAGAAAAACCTCGATCTCATCCCCGTTTTTTGCACCGGAGGGAACCTGTTTTTTCGGGAGCAGCACTCTGTCTTCACTCTCTCTGCTCTCTGCCAGATAAACACCGAATTCGGTCGTTTTTATTATGATAAGCTTTTGGATCCTGCCTAATTCAAGCATTTGAACTCCACCAGCGCATATTCCTTTCCTTCACCATCCCCCAGAGAGACCGCACAGTACCCGTCTTTTTCATAAACAACGGGATACACCGCATCATCAAGATATGCCGCTTTTTTGTATTCAGCCCTCATCCTGTCAATGGCAAGATCCTTTTGAACATGATCCAGTGCCATCTGGACATACTGGCCGTTGTTCACATGATTGTTGGCATCCAGATGATGCCTTTTGACCTGAAAAGACTCTCTTTCAGTCTTCGTCACACCTTCCGGGATCTTTATCTTTCGGGGCTCGTATTCCATCTCCATCTTTTGCAGATCACCGTAGGCCTCGATCACCTGACGCGGCACATGCTCAGGCTTCCCGCTTTTGATATTGAGGTAGGTCCAGAGCGTATTTCCCATCGCGATCCGTTTTCCCTGTGCATCATCCATGAAAAAATTCCTGAAGCCCAGGAATCCCTTGCACTCATAGGGCGAAGTGCCGATCCGTATCCTCTCACAGAGCTTCGGATACCTGTACACATCTATCTGCCAGTAATTGAGTACCCAAAAGCACCCCATATCCCTGAGGACATTGAATCCCACTCCCATATCCTCAGACTGAAAAGTCGAGCAGTCCTGAAAGCAGTTCAGCACCGCCAGAAGCGTCATCCTCCCGTTTTCGTCCACCTCACTGTAGCGGACCCTGTCATCATAACTGTACATCACTCACATTCGGGACTCCTCAGGTCCCCCTTCCCGAAATTATATCTCCAAAAAATGCCAAGGAACATTATACACAGGGCGCCACCAAAAATCAAAGAACGCCGCACCTTTCTATCGCAGCCTTTGCAGGAGGGTAGTCACCGCATTTTTCATAATAAGAGACTGCCGCATCCTTTTCCCCCAGGACCTCTTTTATTACCCCGCAGTTATAAAACGCAAGATACGAATTGACTCCCTTCACGCTGTAACGCTCCGTTTTGGCCGCCTTTTCAAATTCGGCTACAGCCTCGTCAAATCGTGCGTTGTTCATGAGGATCAGACCGCACAGAAACAGATAATCCGCAAAACGCGAAAAATCATCGTAAACACCAAACAAAGACATTGCTTTTTGGGCTTCGTTGTGGTTTAATAATGCGTACCCGTAAGTTTCAAGCAGGGATTCAGTGTATTCCAGATCCGGGTCAGGATCGAGATTCAGCGCTTTTTCAAAAGACAGGATCGCATTTTCATAGTCCTTTTCCACATAATAAGTACGCCCGATCTGAAAAAGCACATACGGATCATCCGGGGAATCTTCTAACATCTTTTGAAGCAGTTCCCTGTAGGAACGACTCTTTTTCTGCATCGATGACGGATCCACATAGCCTGTATGGCCGAGGATCACATCCGTCAGCGCGGTGGAACACTCCTTTTTGTCATCAGGCACAAGCTGCTCATGCACCCTGCCCTCATAATGAAACATCCCGTTTTTGAAAAGACGGTTCAGCCTCTCCCTGTTTGAAAGAGCCATGTCGGAATCCGTATATTCATTTTCACGAAGAAGACGGTATACAAAAACACCCGGTTCAGGCACAAAATCAAACTTCTTCACATACTCATCGGTGTCGATAACAAGCACATAATCTCCGGTGACATGCTTCAGGCTTTCATTGCGGGCCACGCTGTAGTCTCCAGGCCATTCCAGATAAAAAACCTCGGCACCGTATTCTGAAAGGAGCCTGTCAGTTTCATCATCCTCCCCCGTTTTCGGGGAAGTTACGGTGACGATCTGCGAAACGATCCCCTTTAATGACTTCAGGCATCGTTCAAGCTCCTTTTCCTCTCCTCTTTTTATTATCATCGCAGCTGAAATATTCATGAAAGGAATTATAGCATAATGAACAGGATTATCATAGTAAAAAGCGGCAATGAAAGCATTACCTACGGCTTTGCGGACGCTTTTGCCCAAAGCTCCGTCAGCACCCTTATCTGCGAAAAAGACGATATTGAAGCAGTCGCCCGGCGATACCCGTCCGATGCGGTCTTTTCCACCTTTTTTGACAGCGATATCTCCGATATCTGCCTGACAGAAAAACTTGCCGCAGTCTTTTGGATACTCTCCCTTCCCGCTCCCGCCCTCTTTTGTCCTCAGATAATAAAAACAAACAACACTGTATTCATACCCGATGAAAGAACCTGCGAGATCTTCCGGAAAACAGGATTGGACAATGTCCATTATCCTGAAAACTGCGCTGAACTCATGGACTATTCCGGCATTGATGACAGGATGCGGTTCCTATCCGACAGGATAATGATGTGTCTTGAACAGGATGAAGTGTCCTTTTTGAAGGGAATGCTTTGTGCCCAGCAGGCCTTCCCGGACGAAAACATCCTTTTCAGGGCCCTGGGTGAAGATATGATCTCAAGGATGTATTCCATCGCGGGCCTCCCGGAATCCGACATTCCCATCAAAAAAAGATATGTCATCTCCGAATGCATCCTCAGACCCCTTGTCATGAAAAGCCGGAAAAAATCCCCTGCTGCACCAGTCCGGGCACCTCATTTCGGCACCGCCGTCTCACAGACCCTGAAA